>JAFNGD010000392.1:4334-6973 GCA_017885365.1 Nitrospirota bacterium | reverse complement strand
TTGTTGATCTTGATCATTTCATTCTCCTCCGTGTACAGCTTCATTCGATATCTCCTTTAAATCCAGGAACAAGCGCATTTCCGCGGCAAGCTGCCGGGTTGTGCGCGCGATTAGTAACTAAAAGGATAAAATTTTGCACAAAACGGCAAGAATATTTCGCGCAAAGACGCCAAGCTCGCAAAGAAAGCAGATCCTTCGGATTAAAAGCCGGATCTGAAAGATTTTCCTTGCGTTCTTTGCGGCTGGGATGCCTTTCGTTCCGGTCTTTCCGGGTAAGGATTAATATAATACCACAGTCGCCTACCGTTTTGCCAGCCACAGGAGGGGGTCCTCCGCTTCGCCGTTCCGCCGGACCTCGAAGTAGAGCTTGGAGCCCTTGAGGCTCCCCGTATCCCCGGCGAGGCCAATGACCTGGCCTCGCTCCACGCGATCCCCTCCATTTACGTCCACCTGCGAGAGGTTCCCGTAAAGGGTGTACATGCCGTCCTTGTGGTCGATGATCACCACCCTGCCGTAGCCCTTGAACCAGTCGGCCTTCACCACCTCGCCGCCGGCGACCGCCTTAACCTCGTCGCCGATGCGCGCGCTGATATCGATGCCGCGACGGAACACGGTGGTACCGAACTGCGGATGCTTCTGCGAGCCGAAGCGGGTCAGGACCTGCCCGTTCACCGGCCAGGGGAACCGGCTCCGGTCCGCGGCGCCCACCGCCTCGCGTACGACCTTCTTGGACGCCTTCTTCTCCTGCTCTGCCAGGCGGATCATGGCCCAGAGGTTCGCCGATGACTCCTCGAGGTCCTTCAGCGTCGCCTCGTAGACGGTCTTTTCCTGCTTCACCGACCCGAGGATCTCGCCTTTTTTGCGGCGCCGGGCCTCGAGGGAGACGCGTTTCTTCTCCACGGCCTCCCGCCGGGCAAGGATCTCGCCCGCGCGGTCCCGCACCTCGCGCTCGCGGCTGGCCAGGCGCTCCAAGGCCACGCCGTACTCGCGGATCATCCGCTGGTCGCGCTCGGCGATGATCCCCAGGTAGCGTATCCGCCGGTAGGCCGACGTGAAGCTGTCCGAGGAAAGGACCGCCAGCGCATAGCCGCCGGTCCTGCTCATCTTGTAAAGAGCCCGCAGCCGCGCTGCATAGGCCTCCCTCAGCCGCGCGAGCTCCTGGGTGGTCACCGTGTTGCTCTGCTCGATCTCCGCGAGCGCGGCCTCGGACTCGCGGAGCTTCCGCCGCTGGTCCGCAAGCTCGGCGCTCCCGGCCTGGATCTCGCGGTCGATCTTCTCCAGCTCGGTCAGGATCGAACGCTCCCGCTTGTCGGCGCGCTGGAGCTTCAGCTTCTTGTCCTGCATCTCCTGCTTGATGCGCTGCAGCTCCTGCTTCTTCTCCTCGCTGTCCTCGGCGCGCACGGCGCCCGCACTCGCAACGAGGAGCGCGAGGAGCACCGGGACGGCTATGAGGATTCGTCGTGTCATGACAGAGGAAGATTCTTCCACACCAGAACGTCAACTACACTTTTTTCACCGCAGAGATCGCTGAGCACGCAGAGAAAAGCGTGGAACTTTTGTCATTAAATTAAAAACCGCTCCGACTTTATCTGTGTTCATCTGTAGTTACTTATGGATTTTGATCTTACCTCTGCGATCTCTGCGTCCTCTGCGGTGAACAGGTCCTTGCCTTGTCGTCTGACTATTCCAGGAACTTGTTCACCGACACCAGGCCGCCGGCGAAGCCGAGCGCCCCGCCGCCCCCGATCATGTACGCGATCACCGGGGTCGGCAGGAAGTCCAGACCGCCGGGACCCGACAGGAACAGCACGATCTCCCGGGGCAGGGCGTGGAACAGGCCCGCCAGGATGCCCACGGCAAGGGAGGTCCCGAGGACCGCCACCAGCATCCCCTCCACCAGGAACGGCCCCATGATGAACCATCGCGTCGCGCCGATCCACTGCATCAGCTCGATCTCCTGGCCGCGGGAGTAGAGTGCGAGCCGCACGGAGTTGGATATGATGAAGACCACGGTGACGCCCAGCAGGACCGCCAGGGAGATCCCGCCGTAGGTCACGAGCTTGAGCAGCCGGTCCAGCACCTCGACGCCCTGCCGGCCGTAGGAGACGTCATCGACGCCGTAGAGCTTCCCGATCCTCTTGGTCAGGGTTTCCATCCTGGCGGCGTCGGCGTACTTGGCGTCCACGGTGATCTCATAGGAGTCGGGCAGGGGATTCTCACCCAGCCCCTCCATGAGCGGCTCCTGCCCCTTCAATTCCTTCTTGAGGAGCGCCAGCGCCCCNNGTAATCCTGCTCCTGCGGCGTCAGGCCGCCCTTCAGGAAGACCGAGACCTCGAGCCGCTCGCCCATGGCGCCCACGGCGGCCTGCAGGTTCAGGAACACGACGAGGAAGAATCCGACGATCAGCATGGCCATGCTGATCGTGCCCATGGCCAGCAGGTTCACCAGACTGTTGGACCTCAGCCCGTGATACGCCTCGACGATATAAAAGATCGGTCCGTAGCCTCTCATCGGGTGGAAGGCTCCTGTTTGGGGGCGGTCGGGTTCAGCACCGGGTCCTTGGTGTCGCTCACGATCTTGCCGCGCTCCATGGCCACCAGGCGGCGCTGCATCTTCTGCACCGTCTCCCAGTCGTGGGT
>JAFNGD010000392.1:2659-4285 GCA_017885365.1 Nitrospirota bacterium | reverse complement strand
GCCACGCGCTGCTGCTCGCCGCCCGACAGCTTGAGCGGCGTCAGATGGTCCTTCTTGTCCATCCCCACCTTCTTGAGCGACAGGAGGGCCCGGCGCTCGATGTCCCCGTAGGGCGTCCCGATGACCTTGAGGGCAAGCGCGATGTTCTGGAACACGGTCTTGTGGGGGAGCAGTTTGTAGTCCTGGAACACGAAACCCATGTTGCGGCGGAGGTAGGGAATGCTGGAGGTGCTGAGCCGGAAGGTGTTCATGCCCTGGATGATGATCTGGCCCTCGTCGGCATGCTCGGCGCAGAAGAGGATCTTGAGGAGCGTGGTCTTTCCTGCGCCGCTGGGACCGGTGACGAACACGAACTCGCCTTTGTCCACGCTGACGGTGATCTCACGCAGGGCGGGGATGCCTTCGTAGTATTTGCTGACCCGGTAGAGATGGATCATCGGCTAAATCTCAAATGACAAAATCCAAATCCCAAACAAATTCCAAATAGGAAGCTCCAAGCACCGAAACGTTTGGAAATTGACGTTTGGCAATTGGAGCTTATTTGTATTTTGATTCTTATTATTTGGAATTTCAACCCTGTGCCTTACCCTTTCTTCTTCTTGATCGCCTCTTTAACGCCCGTGCACAGGTCCGCCGCCGAGAGTTTGAAGTGCGCCAGCAACCCTTCGGATTCGCCGGAGGTGCCGAACTGGTCACGGACGCCGATGCGCACGAGCGGCGCCGGCGACGACTCGGCCAGCACCTCGGCAACGGCGCTGCCCAGGCCGCCGATAATGGAGTGCTCCTCGGCCGTTACGATGGCGCCGCAGCGCTTCGCCGCTGAGCGGACCGCCTCGTCGTCGAGCGGCTTGATCGTGGACATGTTGATGACGCCGACGTCGATGCCTTCGGCCAGGAGCGTCTCCCGTGCCTTCAGCGCCTCGGCGACCATGATGCCCGCGGCAATGATGGCCGCGTCCTTTCCTTCATGGAAGACATGGGCCTTGCCGATCTTGAATTGATAGTCCGGTCCGAAGAGGACCGGCACCTTGTTCCTGCCCGTGCGCACGTAGCAGGGGCCTTTGTGCTCGGCCGCGGCCTCGATGGCCAGGGTCGTTTCCACGCCGTCGGCCGGGACGATGACGGTCATGTTGGGAAGCACCCGCATCACCGCGATGTCCTCGAGGGACTGGTGGGATCCGCCGTCCTCACCCACGGTGACACCGGCGTGGCTGGCAACGATCTTCACGCTCAGATTCGGATAGCAGATGGACTGCCGGATCTGCTCCCACGCCCTGCCCGTGGCGAAGACCGCAAAGGTGCTCGCGAAGGGCAGCTTTCCGCCGATGGCAAGCCCTGCCGCCGTGCCCATCATGTCCTGCTCCGCGATGCCGATATTGAAGAACCGCTCGGGGAAGGCCTTGGCGAACTTGGAGGTCTTTGTTGAACCGGAGAGGTCCGCGTCCAGCACCACCACGTCGCTCCGTTTCTTCCCGAGGGCCACCAGTGCGTCCCCGTATGCGTCCCTTGTAGCGATCTTCTGTTGTGTCTGGCTCACCTGTAACCCCCAATGAAAGTCTGACAGGGTGACGCGGCGACGGGGTGACGGGGAGAAAAGGCTTAAGCAACTGCCGTTGTCCCCGTGTC
>JAFNGD010000392.1:0-2619 GCA_017885365.1 Nitrospirota bacterium | reverse complement strand
TTCACCGTGCGGCAGACGATGGCCGTGGGTCTGCCCTTCACGGTCTCGGCCTTGTCCAAAGCCGCCACGATCTGCGTCATGTCATGGCCGTCAATGTCCTGGACGTCCCAGCCGAAGGCCCGCCACTTGTCGGTGATGGGCTCCACGCCCATGACCTTCGCCACGGGACCGTCGATCTGGAGCCCGTTGTTGTCCACGAGGATGCAGAGGTTGTCGAGCTTGTAGTGGGCCGCGGTCATGGCCGCTTCCCAGATCTGCCCTTCCTGCAGCTCACCGTCGCCCAGCACCGCGTACACCCGGTTCGGTGCCTTGTCCAGCTTGTGGGCGAGCGCGATGCCGCAGGCCACGGACAGCCCCTGGCCCAGGGAGCCCGTGGAGATCTCCACCCCCGGCAGATACTTGCTGTCGGGATGGCCCTGGAGCCGTGACCCCAGCTTGCGGAGCGTGCAGAGCTCGGCGGTGTCGATGAAGCCGGCGTGCGCCAGCGTGGCGTACAGGACCGGCGCGGCATGCCCCTTGGAGAGGATGAAATAGTCGCGCCCCTTCCAGTCCGGCTTCTTGGGATCGTACCTCATCTTGTAAAAATAGAGCGCCGTCATGATGTCCGTGGCCGACAGGCTCCCGCCGGTGTGGCCCGAGCCGCACCCGTGCAGCATCTTCAGGATGTCGATGCGCATCCGGCGCGCGCGGTCCTTCAGGGCCTGCATCTGTGCCTCGTTCACTGCCATGGATCGAACCTCCCGGGGAAAGATGTTCCGAAAAATTACACGAGATGAAGATCAGATCGTGTTTGAATTCCTTCGTGACTTGCTGGTAGGTCNNTTCGGGGGAGGAGGCGGGGCCTTCTGAACTTCCGGCGCCGGTGCCACAGCCGCCGGTGCGGCAGGCGATTCCGTCTGCGGGGCATTGACATTCGTCTCGAGCTTGCCCTGCATCAGATCGCGGATCATCTGCTTGTGCTGCTCCATCATGAGCTCGCGCACGACATCGTCGAGGCAGTCGGCCCTCAGGATGTCGGCATAGCTCGTCTTTCTCCGGGCGAGAATGGCCCCCTGATAGTACATCAGCGATGTGATATAGGGATTGTTATGCCCTCCGTCCTCGGTCTGGCAATGGTAGATCTGCCCCTGGAACTTGAAGTCTGTGTTATAACCCGTCAGCATAGCCGGAACATTATACTGGTACCCCTTTGAAGTTGCAAGCCTTTTCCCTTGACAGGGACTGCCGGTGATGTTACTTTGTGGCCGTGCCGGCGTGGTGAAACTGGTAGACGCAGAGGACTCAAAATCCTCCGGGGGCAACTCCATGTCGGTTCGATTCCGACCGCCGGCACCATTTTTCTTCCTTAGTCTCCGCGGGAGGAATCGAACCTAGGGGACTCGGGGGAAAAGTTCCCCCGTATACTTCGGGGAAGCCCACGAGGGGGCTGGCCCCATCGTGAAGCAAAGCGCGTGAGACTCCGACCGCCGGCACCAATATGACTTCTAAAAGATCGGTTTTTGTGCCGATCTTTTTTCTTTTCCTGCGGTCGGAAGCGAACAAGGGGGCACGGGGGAAAGGTTCCCCCGCCTACATCGGGGGAAGCCCACGAGGGGGCTGGCTATTTAAGACCGCCCCTCACCCTCTCCCCTCTCCATCGAGGGGAGAGGGAAAAGGGAGAGGGCGCGTCATTATCGAAGCGCGTGAGGTTCCGACCGCCGAAATCAGTTTTCTGCCCTCTCTTCCTCTTCTCTTAGGCAGTCAAAAAAAGATAAGCCGCTAATCTTGATCAGCGGCTTTTATATTAACCTTTAACGGACCGCTACAGATCGTGTCCGGCTCTGGCAGCCGATCAGTTCGGACAGGCATATCCTCGAGAAGGGCCGTAAGAGGGCGCTGTCCCGATAAAATTCTCACTTGGCGTGTCTGCTCCGCTGACTGACACCACGATACTGGTCGGGCTGAATGTGTATGAAGCGTAACCGGTCAAGGTTATACAATAGGTATACGATACGCCCTTGCTGGGCGTCAATGTGTAGGTCCCATTGGTGACCAGGCCGCTGAACGCGTAGTTGCCGCTTACATCAGTCGTTACGGTCAACGCCGAGGCCAAACCAGCTCCTGTCAGCGTCATAGTCACGTCCTGAATCCCTGCGGAAACTGACCCGTCCGCGACGTTCCCCGATATGCTGTATACATTCTCACTCACAAAATTGGCCGTGGCATTGGCATAATTGATCCCCACCACCTGGCTCGCCGGCGTGAATGCATAATTCGATTTGGACGCAGTGACGGTGTAGTAGCCGTTCGCAAGGCCGGAAAGGCTGTACGCGCCGCTTGCATTTGTTGTGGTGGACCCTGTTCCTGCGCCGGACAAGGTGATCGTGACCCCCGGCTGGACAGCACCGCTAACGACTCCGGACAGGGTGTAGGTGTGGCTATTTGCATTGTTACTAGAACCACCGCCTCCACCTCCGCAGGATGCTACCAATCCCAACGCGAGAAGCAGAACCAGACAGAGATACAACCCGAACACACGCTTTCTCACCATATCATCCTCCCCAGGACCGATATGCGGCACCAACGAATCGTCAGCAGAATACTGACTTGCGCAATTATCACATCGCTTCCGTTCTTTAG
>JAFNGD010000391.1:2608-3354 GCA_017885365.1 Nitrospirota bacterium | reverse complement strand
TCACGCTGGCCGGCCAGATCATGGAGCTGAACGATCTCCTGAAGCTTTCCTTCAAGAAGCCCGACAAGATCGGGAAGCTGCTGGACCAGATGGCGGACGTGATCATCCAGGTCGCCCGAGAGTACGAGAAGGCAGGCGTGGACTACATCACCGTGCGCGAGATGGGTGCCACGTCGGACGTGCTCTCGCCGCGGGTCTTCAAGAGCCTGATCCTGCCGTATCTCCAGAAGATCTTTGCGAAGCTGACCGTGCCGAGCGTATTGCACATCTGCGGCAAGACGAACGACATCGTCCCGTTCATGGCAGAGAGTGGCGCGAAGGCGATCAGCGTGGACCAGAAGAACGACGTTGCAGAGACGCGCAAGAAGCTCGGGCCCAAGGCGCTGGTCTTCGGGAACTACGATCCTTACAACGTGCTGGTTGCGGGCACGCCGGACCTGGTGTGCCAGACCATCAAGAAGTGCATGGACGACGGCGTGAGCGCCGTATGGCCTGGCTGCGATATCTGGCCGACGGTGCCGGCCGAAAACTTTAAAACAATGATGGATGAGGTTAAAAAATACAGGAGGTAATCCTATGGTTACAGCAGAGAAAAAGACGGAGCTCTTGGCAAAACTGCGCAACGCAGTGATCCAGTACGACGAGGACACGTCGAAAGAGGCGTCCCAGGAGGCGCTGGACGTCGGTATGGAGGCCAATGACGCCATCTTCAACGGGCTCGTCTCCGGCATGGTGGAAGTGGGGAA
>JAFNGD010000391.1:245-2595 GCA_017885365.1 Nitrospirota bacterium | reverse complement strand
ACATCGTGAAGATGATGTTCGATGTTGCGGGATTCACGGTCTACGACCTGGGCAGGGACGTTCCGCTGGACAAATTCGTCGCTGAGCAGCTTCGGACCGACTCCGACCTCGTTTGCCTGTCCGCCATGATGACCACCACGATGACGGGCATGAAGAAGGTGATCGACGACCTCCGGACCAAGAACCCACATGTGAAGATCATGATCGGCGGCGCTCCGGTGTCCCAAGACGTAGCCGACAAGTACGGCGCCGACGGCTACGCCAAGGATGCGACGAACGCCCTGAAGGACGCGATCAATATGATCGAATCGCTCAAGAAGATGAAGGATGAGGTGGAAGCCAAGAAAGCGAAATGAAGACCTCGCTCAAGAAGGAGCTGCGGGACCACGGCGCGACGGTCGTGGGGATCGCCGACCTTCGCGGGTATCTGAGCGGCGAGATCGCCCATCTTGGCCGGGCGGTGTCAATCGGCGTGGACCGGAAGCTGAACGAGGACACGCTCAACCTGCTCGTGAAGCTTCAGAAGCGAGCGGTCCGGTTCCTGAAGGCACGCGGTCACCGGACACTGGCCATACCGCCGGACTCGGACCGGAAAAAGGACACCTTCATCTCGAAGCTCTACTCCCTGTTCAACCACAAGATGGCGGCAACATCAGCGGGGCTGGGCTGGATCGGGAAGAACGGGCTGCTCATCAATCCCGACCACGGACCGCGGCTCTCCCTGGCCACGGTGCTGACGGACGCACAGCTCCGTCCGGACGCACCCATCGAGCATTGCCTGTGCGGGGAGTGCGTGCTCTGCATCGAGCACTGTCCGTCGCAGGCGATCACCGGCGCATCGTGGTCGCGGTCCACACCCTTCGCGGAGCTCGTGCGGCTGGACGCGTGCCGGGGGCACAAGACGAAGAAACGACAGACCACGGGCAAGCCTAACTGCGGTCTGTGCATCAATATCTGTCCATATGGCAGGAAAAGCGACATTATCAGCAGACAACCACGGAGTCACGGAGACACGGAGAGAACAATTAAATAATCGGGTCAAAGCCAATGACCCGTGGTCTTTAGGTCTGGACCTTGGTTCCTGCTCACGTCGTTATCATTAGTTCGGTCTTCTCCGTGCCTCCGTGCCTCCGTGGCGGAATAAGATGTTTGATTTGATCTTTTGGGAGGAATTGCATGTCCAAGAAGCATAAAGTCATATTCCAGCCCTCGGGTAGGCGCGGTGAGGTGGAGGAAGGCAAGACCATCCTTCAGGCGGCCCAGGCGCTCGGCGTGGACATCGAAGGTCTCTGCGGCAATAAGAAGGTCTGTGGAAAGTGCAAGGTACGCATCGAGGAGGGGTATTTCGAGAAGGACAACATAGACTCCGGGATGGCCCACCTCTCGCCGCTTACCGAGGCCGAGAAGAAGCACATCAAGCCCGAGGACGGGCCCGGCATTCGCCTCTCCTGCACCGCCGAGGTCCGGGGAGACGTGAAGGTCTTCGTGCCCGAGCGGTCGCGCGCCGGCAAGCAGGTAGTGCGCAAGGCGGCCAAGGAGCTTGCGATCAAGCTCGATCCTGCGGTGAAGAAGTACAATGTGGACCTTGTCCCGCCCACGCTCCACGACATGACCACCGGCGATTGGGAACGGGTGCTTAAGTTCCTCGAGGACGACTACGGCCTCAAGGGGCTTACCTTCGATTTCCTCGTCCTGCGGGACCTTCAGGACGTGCTGCGCAAGGGCGAATGGAAGGCCACGATCACGGTCTGGATGGACAAAGAGATCATCAAGGCAGAGCCGGGGTTCGTCGAGGTGAGCTACGGCCTTGCCGTGGACATCGGCACTACTACCTGCGTGGGCTACCTCACGGACCTCAGCACGGGCAAGGTTGTGAACACCGAGTCCATGATGAACCCGCAGGTGCCCTACGGCGAGGACGTGATGTCGCGCATCACCTACGCCATGAGCAATCCCGGCGGGCTCGAGACCATGCAGAAGGCGATCATTCAGGGCTTGAACGAGATCATCGAACGCGTGGTCACGGACATCCGGAAGGACGGGCCCAATCCGGGCCATGTCATCGATGACCTTACGATCGTCTTCAACACTGCAATGCACCATATCTTCCTGGGCCTGAACCCCGAGTACATCGGCCGTTCGCCCTTCATCCCCGCGGTCCAGAGCTCGCTCGATATCAAGGCGCGCGACCTGGGGCTCCGAATCAACCCCTCGGCGTACATACACGTTCTGCCCATCGAGGCGGGCTTCGTGGGCGCGGACAACGTGGGCGTGCTGATCGCCGAGGAGCCTTACAACCAGGACGAGAAAGTGCTGATCATCGACATCGGCACGAACGGCGAGCTGCTCA
>JAFNGD010000391.1:0-211 GCA_017885365.1 Nitrospirota bacterium | reverse complement strand
GACTGGCACACGCACATCGAGAAAGTGGACGCGAAAGGCCTCTGCGGTTCGGCCATCATCCAGGTCGTCGCCGAGATGTTCATGGCGGGCATCGTCGATAAGAGCGGACGGTTCGTCATGGACCTGGGCACGTCGCGCGTCCGCAGGGACGCCGACGGCAAGCCGGAGTACGTGCTCGCCTGGGCGTCGGAGACCTCCATCGGCCAGGACA
>JAFNGD010000390.1 GCA_017885365.1 Nitrospirota bacterium | reverse complement strand
GAATTCCTGGTACAACTGGGCCGCCAGTGTCTTGTTGTGGACCATCACCAGCGTCGGCCGGTTCACCCTGGCGATAACCTGTGCCATGGTGAAGGTCTTGCCCGACCCGGTCACGCCGAGCAACACCTGGTGCTTGATACCCTTCGTTACGCCTTCGCTGAGTTTCTCGATGGCCTGGGGCTGATCGCCGGTGGGCTTGAAGTCGGACCTGATCTGGAATTTGGGCATGCATAGATATTACTCTATTGCTCTGAGACGTGTCAATGAATCCAGGAGCGAGCGCATTCCCCGTAGCTTGGCGATTAGAATAACGATGACTTCCTTGAGGAACGAAGATTCCCCTCAGCGACTCGACTGAGCTCGCCGAAGTCTTGCTGCGGGGAGCTTCAATGCAGAAGATTGGGACCCTGTCCTTCTCCCGCATGCTGTTAAGGTTCCCTGCAGCAGCCTTCAGGTAATGCGCTCGTTCCTGAATTCATCGATCAAGCGTGCTTTCAAGATAAAAGAGATACTCGCTGAGCGAGTCCTGGTGGTGACAGTCGTGAAGCGACACAGGTATGATCTTCACTCCTCAGATAAGCAGGCCTGTCCATAAAGGGCAAGCGCCGACAAACTTTTTTAATTAGTTTATAAAGATAATTATTGTTGACAGAAACCAATGGCTTGGGCATAATATATCCAATTAATCATGCAGGTCGCACATTAATGTCCCCTCTCGCAAGTTATAACTTGAATATAGTGACTTACGTTAATTGATACATTCCAGGAGTCAGTCCATGCAGAAGCATTTCACCGGTATCATTATGGCAGTCGTTCTTATCATTTCAGGGCAGTCTGGTGCCATGGCCACGGAGAGTCCCTGTTCCATGACAGACGCTGCGTGCAAGGAGTTCTCGACATTGGCCGCAGCCGAGCAATTTGAGAAGATCATCGAGAAGGTAGACGCAAAGAAGGCCTATTCCGAGGCGGCAAGGTCCTACATCGGACAGGCCTACCTCATGCTCGCCGGGCGGGAGACCAACACCCCGGCGCAGGAGGAGCAGTTCTGCCTGAAGGCGCTGGAGAACGGCGCCACCTCGGCGTACATGGGGCTCTACTTCATCCATGCCGGCCAGAACGAGGAAAAGGCCCTCGGATTCCTGAAGCAGTATATCGCTACAAAACCCAAGGATACGGTCCCCTATGTCCTGCTCGGACAAGTTGAAATGGACAAGGGGAATTACGTGGCCGCCAATGAACTCCTGCGTGAGGCCAAGTCCGTCGCCCGGGGTCATTCAGCGAACCTCGCCTGGATGCTCTTCAAGGTCAATTATCTGCTCGGCAACTTTGCCTATGCCAGCGCCGTGCTCGGCGATGCATTGACCCAGGGCCAGTTCGTCAATGAACTGAGGTCCTTGAGCGCCGATCCCCGCTTCTCAGACATTTCCGTGAGACCGGAATTCAGGAAATATGAGCCTCTGATCAAGGGCACCTCAGCTAAGACCACGAACTAACGGATCCCGAATCCACATCCTTTACTGCAAAGCCCCCGTTCAATCAGAACGGGGGCTTTTTTATCCCAGCCGGTATTTTACCCCTCCACAACTGAATGCCGGCTGCCCTTATCTCTCTCATGCCGACACCCGTGACCGTGGGAATTGTCTTAAATGTAGAGAACCGCAAGGAAACCGCGAAAACGAGCCAAAATCTCAACATGATAAATACAGTATCTAGCTGATTTATAATCTTTATTCTATAAAACTATTATTTTTTGACAATAACTGATTTGTTGGTTGACAAAGCAGGTATGCCCATCTATACTTTGATTAACGTGGAGAGCGGATCGCATCCGAGCCGTTCAGATGCTCCCTCACGCAAGAGGATACCGGACCAAAGACCTGCAGAGGAGGGAACGACCATGAAAAAGATCATTTCGGCAGCTACGTTGCTTGCTCTCCTGGTGATGGGTCAGGCGATCGGTCAGGCGGCTGAGATTTCATGCCCTGCCAAGGACTCAGCGTGCAAGGATTTCGCGAAGCTTACCGCCGCCGGGCAGTTCGAGAAGCTCATTGCCCGGGTCGACGCCAGGCAGAACTATTCCGGTGATGCCAAAGGCCTGATCGGTCAGGCATATCTGCTGCTTGCCGGGAAGGAAGGCAATACGCCGGAGCAGGAGGAACAGCTCTGCCGGAAAGCACTGGAATACGGCGCCACCTCGGCATACATGAGGCTCTACTTCCTCTATGCCAAGAAGGACAGGGAGGCAGCCCTCGGGTTCCTGAAGCAGTATGTTGCCACCAAACCCGACAACGCGGTCCCTTATGTCCTGCTCGGCGAGGCGGAGATCGCCAAGAAGAACTATGCCTCGGCCAACGCCTACCTTCTCGAGGCCAAGAAAGTCACCCGCGGCTCAACGAGAGACCTCGACTGGACCCTGTTCCAGACCAGCTACCTGACCGGCGACTATTACACTGCCAGCTCCATGCTCAACAGCGCCTTTTCCCAGGGCAAGACCGTGGGCGACCTGAAGGCGCTGATTGTCGACCCCCGGTACTCCGACATGGGGAAGCGGTCGGAGTTCAAGAAGCTCTTTCCCATCATAAACGGCACAACAACCGCCCAGATGTATGCCCGGTAAACGACCGTCTCTCTCCCGGTCCGCAATAAGAAAAGCCCCCGTTCTGCACGAACGGAGGCTTTTCTTTTGTCCGGTATCATCCTCACCCTGGTCAGAGGTGTCCGCGACCGTGTGTCTATTTCTTCGTCATCACGTACACGCCATCCCAGTCGGCCGGGAGGTCGGCCTGCCGAAGCTGCGCCACCCGGTCGATAAAGACCTGTGCCGGGCCGTCATCGGGCCGGACATCGAGCACGCTCCTGAAGTTCTTCTCGGCCCTGTCCCAGTCCCGCTCTTCGTAGGCCTTGAAGCCCGCTTCGAATAGCCCAACTACCTCGCGCAGCCGGCCCGAGTCCTCGACTGCCATGAGCTCATAGATCTTGATGGGAATGTGCTTGCCCTTCACCTTGATCAGGTCGAGCTGACGAAGGATGAACTGGTTCTTCACGTCCTCGTAAGTGAACTTGGGGACGATGATGTGCGTCCGGTATTCCTTGTTCAGGCCTTCGAGGCGTGAGCCGAGGTTCACCGAGTCGCCCATCACGGTGTAGTCGAACCGCGTCGTTGACCCCATGTTCCCCACCGTCAGGTTCCCCGTGGAGATGCCGATGCCGATGTCGATACGCGGTATCCCCCGCTTTTCCCATTCTTCCCGCAGTTGTTTCAGTTTGTCCATCATGGCCAGGGCAGCCCGGCAGGCCCGGACCTGGTGGTCCTCCTGCCACACCGGCGCCCCCCAGAAGGCCATGATGGCGTCCCCCTCGTACTTGTC
>JAFNGD010000389.1 GCA_017885365.1 Nitrospirota bacterium | reverse complement strand
CATCGAGGCGGACAACGTGACCAAGTCCTACGGCGACAACATCCTGATGGAGGGCATGTCCTTCATGCTGCCGCCGGGCGGCATCGTGGGAGTCATCGGGCCGAACGGCGCGGGCAAGACCACGCTCTTCCGCATGATCACGGGCATGGAGAAGCCGGATAAAGGCACGATCAGGATCGGTGAGACCGTTAAGCTGGGGTATGTGGACCAGAGCCGCGACGNNCGCCTATGTGTCGCGGTTCAACTTTGGGGGCACGGACCAGCAGAAGAAGGTGGGCGTGCTCTCGGGCGGAGAGCGGAACCGTGTGCACCTCGCGCGGGTCCTGAAGGAAGAGGCGAACGTGCTGCTCCTGGACGAGCCCACGAACGACATCGACGTGAATACCATGCGGGCGCTCGAAGAGGGGCTCGAGAACTTCGCGGGCTGCGCAGTTGTCATCTCCCACGACCGGTGGTTCCTCGNNACGCACATCCTCGCCTTCGAGGGAGACAGCAAAGTGGCGTTCTTTGACGGGAACTTCACGGAATACGAGGAAGACCGGCATAAGCGGCTCGGCGCCGAGGCGGACCAACCGCACCGGATTAAGTACCGGCACTTGACGAGGTAGTGCAGGGCGCGGTGCTGCGCATCGCCGGCATGTTCAACTAAAAGAGCCGGGGAGGGTCTCACCTATCAGGTGTCGCGATCTTGAAAAAGTGTCGAGGCAGGCAGGCGGTTGTGGTCAAGAAAGAGAAGAATGCCATGACGGAAAACGGGAACGGGAAAAAATATGTATCGCACCACATCCTGCCAACGGCGGCGAACCTGCTGGGGCTCTGCTTCGTCATTCTCAGCTTCATGAAGGTAACGAAGATGGGAATGGAAACGATCATCGATGAAATGGTCGCTGCCGCCATCGTCATTTTTCTCGGGGCCAGCGTTTTTTCCTACGCCTCCATCCGCTCCGAGACGCGAACTGCACGGTACGAAAAGATCGCTGATGTTGTATTCCTCGCGGGGTTGGGACTACTGACGGTCACCGCCCTGATTATTGCATTCGAAATCATTTGACAAATTCGGCGGGATCGTCCCTCTCGGAATTGAAGCTCCCTGCAGCAAGCTGCAGGGAATCTTCGATCCTCAAGGTAGTAATATTATTCTAATCGCTAGCTAACCCCGCAGCAAGCTGCGGGGAATGCGCTCGCTCCTGGATTCATGGGTGTTACGGTCGTAACAAGGGCGAACGCCTTCTTCGACGGGAAGGCGTTCAATAAGATGCATCCGATCACTGTCGCTCGATCTTGAGTATCTCGAACGGCGTCCCCCACATGGTCGTGGTCATGACGTTCCTCCGAATCTTCCCCTCGATGCGGACCCTCAGATCCTTGACCTTGTACTGCTGGTCCAGGTTGAGGGGGAAATACCGCTCGCCGCTGTCGGCGATGATTCCGAAAAAGCCTCCCTCCAGCTCGACATAGATGATGGTGCCGGTCATGGTTATGAGGCTTCCTTTCCCCTCATCGCCGCCGTAGGAGACGGCGGCAGGCGCGACGATTATGCACAGTATTGCCAGTCCGCACAGCAGGGTACGGAAATCCATTCTCTTTTCTCCTTTTCCCGGTATCCCTGTTCACACATGCCGGGCCAACCGGCATGCCCGCCAGGACGACAATGGGATCAACGGCCATCCACGGCGCTACGGTTGTCAGCCACAGCGCCGTGGTGAAATGCAGAACAGCCGCGAGATCTAGTTTATGACGATCTGAGTGCCGGTGAGGGTGTTGTTTACCTCGCTGGACTTCTGTACCTGGTTGTAGATATCCGCTATTGCGCCGATATAATAGGTGCCCGGCGGCAGACTGATCGGATATCCATCTTCATCATGCCTGATGGTGCGCGGGATCGTGACGGTCGTGGCAGCTGCATTGGACGCCCCTGCCGCGAGTCCCGCTACGGACCGGCTCCCCAGGGAGACGAAGGAGCAATTCTCCCACCGGCTCCCTGCATAAGAAAAGTATAGCAAAGCGCGGCTGAGTATGGGCTTGCCGCGCAATATAAATACCCGACCGGTCCTTAAGCCACGGTCGTACCCAGGATAATGCGTAAATTCTTGCATTTTTCCCGCATCTGTACTATCTTTCAGGCGTTCGGGTCGGGCAGCGATCTCGACCAGGAGAGGCCACCTCGATGTCAGAGAACGGGAACGAAGGCAACGACAAATAATTTACCGTAGGGGACGCAGAGGAAGGCATTGACGGAAAAATAAAGAGAAGAAGATGAAACGTCAGCGGAGTTGATTATTTATATCAATTAATTGTTTTTCCTTTCTCAGCGTACTCTGCGTCCTCTGCGGTGAAAAAAGGCTCAAGGTTTGCTGTATTCGTTGTTCTATCAGTGTCGCTTAGAAGCGCCTGTTTTTGGTCATCTGTGGTTCCAATAGGAGGGTATTTCATGTCTGAGTTCAAGAATGTGACGGTAGTGAAGAAGGCCAATGTGTACTTCGACGGGAAGGTCGTGAGCAGAACGGTGCTGTTCCCCGACGGGTCGAAGAAGACGCTGGGCATCATGCAGCCGGGCGAGTACGAGTTCTCGACGGGCGACAAGGAGATCATGGAGATCCTGTCAGGCGAGCTGGATGTTATGCTGCCGGGGGCGAAGGCCTGGAAAGCGGTCAAGGGTGGACAGTCCTTCGAGGTGCCCGCGAACGCCAAGTTCACCATGAAGGTCAGGACGCTCTCTGACTACTGCTGCTCCTTCGTGAAGTAGCGGTCAAGGAGGATTGCCGAGAATTGCCGCTCCTTGACCCGTGACCCTTGATCCTGTCTTTCAAGGGTATGTAGCTATTTTTTGTGTGCAAGTCCATGTCTTCTTGACTCCTGCACTCTTTTGTACTATCTCGTCTCACGCATCGGGGGAATGCCCGACCTTCCCGTGGCTTTCCCCTCATTTCCCCGGACCACCGCTATCTTTTTCCTGCCCGTCCCCGGATATATTGCTATAATTTATAGTATAGAAGCCCAGTCGCAGCCCCCGGCTTTATTCTCTCTATTTTACCGGCCTTGTGGGGCCGCCCGTTCAGGCAGGTTGTCTGACAGAGCGGCGCAGCATCAGCACAATGGCCGAGAAGAAGGAGGGGGCTATGAACATCCTAACGTTGATCATACTACGGATAGTGTTGATATTGGGGCTGCTGGCGACGGGCTTCGCGATGGGCTTTCCTGTGGGACAGCAGAAGGGTTTTGACAGTGGCAGCGAATGGGCGATCGTACAGGCAGGCATGGCAGCGCGTGAGGCCGGTATGGAACTGCCTTTTTCGCTGGAAGATGGACAGATCCGGGTGGTCGTCAGGCAGTCTCCGGACCTTCACAAATGGGCGCAGAAGCAGGCGGAGCTCTATAACGACCGGCTAACGGTTGCAGAGCTCCGTCAGGCAGACAGGCCCGTTGTGGCTACATATTGAGGACCGACAGCGTCACGCCGGTCCAGCAGTGAGGAGGTGACTATGCCGCCGGACAGTTTGGTGTCAGCGTTGAGTTGCTGAGTTGAAGCGCTTCTGCGTTTGTCCTTCACGCTCTTTTCCTCTCCCCTCATGCATGCAGTCCCCCGGATTGACATCCCTTGCCCCCTGGCGTACTATACCCCCGCATGGAACAAAGCCGCAGAGAGTTCATCAAGAAGGCCCTGAACGGGGTGTTCGCCCTGCTCGGGCTCGGGTCCCTGGCCGCAGGGCTCAGGGTCCTCACGCCGTCGGGCAGGCAGGACAAGGTGCTTGTCTGGTTCCCGCTCCTGTCCGAGGACGATGTGCCCCGCTCGGGCGTCAAAAAAACGGAGCTGGTCTATGCCGTTGCCGGGAGAGAGCGGAAGGCCCGGGTCTTCATTGTCTCATCGCAGGACAGGCTCACGGTGCTGTCGGCCGTCTGCAGCCACCTGGGCTGCCTGGTGAACTACCGGAAAGAGACGCGCGAGTTCGTCTGCCCCTGTCACGGCGGGAAATACGACATTGCCGGCAGGAACATCGCCGGCCCGCCGCCCGCGCCGCTCACCGCGTATCCGGTAGAGGTCAGGAACGGCATGGTGATGGTGGGAGTGAAGGTGTAAGAATCAAGAGCGACACGGGAACGAGACAAAGGAAGGGCAAGACCTTTTCACCGCAGAGGTCGCAGAGATCGCTGAGGAAAGGCATCGGATAGAAAAAAATACAGATGGGACTGATGTTATGTTAGTGGTAAAGGAATAAACCGGTGTCTAAAATTATTTTTTGATTTCTCTGCGTGCTCCGCGTTCTCTGCGGTAAAAAAAAGAAGGTTCACGATCTGCCGTTGCTTGTTGCCTTCTCCGTAAGACCAGAAGGGTGTTGCTTATAAGGGATTGACTTCCTCTACGTTCTCTGCGGTAAAACGTGCTTATGCGCATTCTCGATTATCTCAACGACCGACTCGTATTCACCGGCAGGCACCGGAGGATCTTGGACAAGCCCGTGCCGGGATGGATCAACTATTTCTACTGCTTCGGCGGCATCACCTTCACGCTTTTTGTCATCCTCCTCCTGACGGGCCTCCTTCTCTCCACGTATTATATTCCCTCCGAGTCCGACGCCTACCGCAGCATCCAGCGGCTGCACCGCGACGTGCCGCTGGGAGGTCTCATCCGCGCAACGCACCACTGGGCGGGGAACCTCATGGTCGTTACGATCGTGCTGCACATGCTCCGGGTCTTCGTTACCGGCTCGTACAAGAACCCCCGGGAATTGCATTGGGTGGCGGGATCGTTCCTCCTGGTACTGACCCTGGCCTTCGGCTTCACGGGCTACCTCCTGCCCTGGGACCAGAAGGCCTACTGGGCCACGGTGATCGGNNTCCGGTTCTACAGCATGCACATCCTCTGGCTCCCCCTGTTCACTGCCATATTCCTCTGGCTCCACTTCCACATGATCAAGAGGACCGGGATATCGGGGGGAATGTAACAATTGCGGATTTCGGATTGAACGGCAGGGCAAGACCTTTTCACCGCAGAGGGCGCAGAGATCGCTGAGGAAAGGCAATGGTATAGGAAGAAACACAGTCAAGACTGGTGTTATCTTAATGGTAAATGAATAAGCCGATATCTACAGGTTATTTCTTGATTTCTCTGCGTGCTCCGCGTTCTCTGCGGTAAACAAACTATTTTGTGAGTTTTGTCTATCTCAAAGAACGACGCAGGGACACGGAGTCAGGAGATCAAACACTCCATGCAGGATACAGCAAACAGCAAGACCTTCTTCCCCTACTACTTCTTCGAAGTTGTAGTGGTGGCGCTGTTCACGATCGAAGCGGTGCTGCTTCTGGCGGTCTTGTTCCCGCCGGCCATCGGCAGGGAGATCGACTTCTCCGCCCAGTTCAGCCCCCGTCCGGAATGGTATTTCCTGTCCCTATACCAGCTCACGAAGTACTTCCCCGGCAGATGGACCTTTGTCGGCGCCGTGCTTCTGCCGGGGCTCGCCTTCAGCGTCGTGCTGCTTGCGCCGTTCCTGGACAGCAACAAAGAACGGTCCCTCGTACAACGGAAGACCGCTGCAGCCATCGGTTTCGGTCTGCTCTTCGCCGTGATCCTGCTTACAGCCCTTTCCCTCGTATAAGCGAAACTCAGCAAGCTATAACTATTGTAAATAGCGGCCAGTATTGACAGGGCAGGTGGTTTTTTGTTAAGGTAGTACACTTTTGCTCCGCCGCTGGCACACCATATTCACACATACGAAACAACGGAACGACATTGCCGTCGCGACCAGACAGTCACCCTGACTGAACCTTATCCTTGCAAGGAGGAATAGAACCATGGCACTGAAAGACGAAACACCGGCACAGACGCTCGATACGCTCGGCAGGGTATGCCCTTATCCGCTGCTCCTGACCAAGAAGGCGATGGAGAAGCTCGGGAGCGGGCAGGTCCTGAAGGTCCTCTGCGATGCGCCTGCTTCGGCAGAGGACAGCATTCCGCGCTACGCGGAGAAGGGCGGCTTTACCTTTGAATCCGTGAAGCTTGCCGACAAGTGGGAGCTCTTCATCAAGAAGCCGTAAGACCATCAGGCGTCAGGGGACGCTGAAACAGCAGACAGGGCAGCTCGGGGAAGGCCCTGTTCGGGTGTACAACCATTTAGGGAGGGGAGGAGGGGCTCTATGGTCACGTTCCTGATTTCCGGTCTGGTGATCGGCCTGATGATGGGCTGGACGCTCCAGCGCGGCAGGTTCTGCATCAATTCGGCTTACCGCGAGGTCCTGTTCCAGGACTACACGATGTTCCGCGCCTACCTGCTCGCCGTGGTCGTTGCGACCGTCGGCGCGAACTTGTTCGAGGACATGGGCTGGCTCCTGCAATCCGACGGCTCCGGCGGCATGGTCGCCGGACAGCTGTATCGTCAGGCGTTCGTGCCCTGGGCGAACATCATCGGCGGATACATCTTCGGCATGGGCATCGTCTTCGCCGGCGGATGCGGCAGCGGCATCCTGTACCGCGTGGGCGAGGGCAACCTGGCGTACGTGCTGGCCGTGTTCGGCTTCTTCTTCGGCATCGTGGTGACCAAGTTCGGGTTCCTGAAGCCGCTCTACGACGCGTCGATCTCGCAGGTCGTCTGGGTGGGCGAGGACACCGTGCCCACGCTGGACAACATCATCGGCGTGAACAAGTGGATCATCATCGCGGTCATGTCGGTCGTGATGCTCTATTTCGTGTTCCAGGGCAAGCCTTTCCAGAAGGCCAAGAAGGGCTACTCCTGGTCGCTCGCCGGCCTCCTGATCGGCCTCATCGCCGTCGCGGCGTTCTGGGCGTCGGCGTATTACGGCGGCAGGGCGCGCGGCCTCT
>JAFNGD010000388.1 GCA_017885365.1 Nitrospirota bacterium | reverse complement strand
CAAAACAGAGCGCGGCGGGCGCACGAGCGCCGGTGTCTTGAAGTCCTGCATGATCTTGATCTGGCGCTTTGTGTTGCCGCTGGACGCGGGGAGGACCGAGGCGCCCACGCGCTCCGCGCCGTAGTGGAGGCCGAAGGCGCCGGGGAAGAGGCCGTAGTTGAAGGAGATCTGGATGACGTCGTCAGCCGTGACGCCGCCGGCCGTGAGGACCCTCGCAACGAGGTTCGACCAGGTCTTGATGTCGTTCCTCGTGTAGCCCACGACCGTGGCCATGCCCGTAGTCCCCGACGAGGCGTGGACCCGCACCACTTCGCGGAGGGGAACGGCGAACAGGCCGTAGGGGTAGTTGTCCCGCAGGTCGTTCTTGACCGTGAAGGGCAGCTTCCGGAGGTCGTCGAGAGAGCTCAGGTCGTCGGGGTTGAAGCCCACTTCGTCGAACTTCTTCCGGTAGAAGGGCACGTTCAGATACACCCGGTTCAGGGTTGACTCCAGCCGCTCGAGCTGCAGCTGCTCCAGTTCCCTCCGGTCCATGCATTCGTTTTCCTGCTGCCAGTACATAGGTTCACCTCCACAGTGCCGCATCGCGCATAGAGCAGAGCGCACGGTGCAAAGGATTGGTGTTGCCCTCTGCTCTCTGCCCTGTGCCCGCGGTTATTTGTTCTCCCCGTCCAGGTCCTTGCCGAGATAGGCCCGCTGGATCTCGCGGTTCGTCAGGAGATCCCCTGCCTCGCCCTCCAGGATGATCCTGCCGGTCTCGAGAATGTAGCCCCGGTCCGAGATCCTGAGCGCGCTCCGCGCGTTCTGCTCGACGAGGAGCACGGTGTTGCCGGCATCGCGGAGCTTCCGGATGATGCCGAAGATGTCCTTCACGATAAGCGGCGCCAGCCCCATCGACGGTTCGTCGAGCATGATGAGCGACGGCCGCGCCATGAGAGCGCGGGCAATGGCGAGCATCTGCTGCTCGCCGCCCGACAAGGTCCCGGCCAGCTGGTGCTCTCGCTGCTTCAGGACCGGAAAGAGCCCGTACACGCGGTCGAGGTCGGCCTTCACCTCATCGTGCCGCCCGCGCTTGAACTGCACATACCCGCCGAGCAGAAGATTCTCCTTCACCGGCATGGCGGCGAACACCTGGCGGCCCTCGGGCACGAGCGAGCATCCTCGAAAGACCACCTGCTCCGGCGGGACGCGCTGGATGTCGTCGCCGCGGAACAGCACTTCCCCGGACTGGGCCTTCAGCAGCCCGGTGACGGTCCGGAGGAGCGTGGTCTTCCCCGCGCCGTTGGCGCCGATGATCGTGACGATCTCGCCGGCCTTGACATGAAGGGACACCCTGCGAAGCACGCTCAGGTTCCCGTATCCCGCGCTGAGGTTCTGTATCCTAAGCATCGTCCTCTCCCAGGTACACGCGGATGACATGGGGGTCCTTCTGGACCGCCAGGGGACGGTCGTCGGCGATCTTCTCGCCATAGGAGAGCACGGCGATCTCGTCGGAGATGTTCATGACGAGCTGCATATCGTGTTCCACGATCAGGACCGTGACGCCGCGGTCGCGGATCTTCGCGATCAGCTTTGCCGCGTCAGCGGTCTCGCGCATGTTGAGGCCCGCAGCGGGCTCGTCCAGGAGCAGCAGGGACGGTTCCGAGGCAAGGGCGCGCGCAAGCTCTACGGTGCGCTGCTGACCATAGGAAAGGCTCGTGGCCTCACTATCGGCGAGGGGGGCGATGCCGAGGAAGTCCATGATCTCGAGGGCGCGGCCGCGCACCTCCTGCTCCTCTTTCCTCGTCCAGGGAAGGTTCAGCATCCCGGCTACGAACCCGGCGCAGCTTCTCACATGCCGCCCGACCATCACGTTCTCGAGCGCGGTCATGTGCGAGAAGAGCTTGATGTGCTGGAAGGTCCGCGAAAGTCCGAGGCCCGCGATCTCATGAGGGCTCCTGCCATGGATCGGCCGGTCCCGGAACAGGACCGTGCCGGTGTCGGGCGCCAGGAAACCGGAGACCACGTTGAAGAGCGTGGTCTTGCCCGCTCCATTCGGCCCGATGACTGCTTTGATCGTACCCTGACGGACCGCGAAGCTCACGTCCTTCACTGCCTGGAGGCCGCCGAAGCGCTTGCTGATATTTTGAACTTCAAGAAGATCCATAGAACCTTTTACCGCGAAGGCGCGAAGAGCGCGAGGACAGCAATGCAGGTCAAGTGCTTTATTTCTGGTTTTAAGACGTAAGAAAAAGAAAGGCCGTTGATGTGGCCGTCCTCGCGTCCTTTGCGCCTTCGCGGTTCAAACTGTCTTTTCGGTCCTTTGCGCAAGTTTCTTAACCATCGCCCTCGCGTCGAACTGCAGGATGCCTTCGGGCGAGAAGAGCATGATGAGGACCAGGACACCGCCGAACACTGCATCGTCGAGCGACCCGAAGTAGCCGCGGAGCGACAGGAAGTTCAGGACCGCGCTCATGATGAGGGTGCCCCAGAGGCTCGACATGCCGCCCACGGCCACGATGGCGACGTAGCGTACCGACTTCATGATGGACGCCTCGGAGGGGCCGATGCCGCCGTTGAAGTGCGTCAGGAGCACGCCCGCGACGGCAGCCAGCGCAGCAGAGAGCACGAAGGTGCTGAGCTTGTAGCGCGCGGTGTCGACGCCCATGGCGCTTGCCGCGTCCTCGGCGCCGTGAATGGAGCGGAGCGCCCTGCCGACGCGCGAGTTGATGAGGTTCAGGAGCAGGAGCATGCCCGCGGCGACGAGGAACCAGGCGATATAGTAGTTCGAGATGCGGAGGCCGGCGCCGCCGCTGACCGTGAGGCCGGGCAGGAGCGGAAAGGGCGGCACGCTCGAGATGCCGTCAGCTGCCCCGAATCGCTGCGTGCCGAGCACGATGCTGTAGATGATAGTGCCGAAACCCAGCGTCGCCATGGCGAGATAGTGACCCTTCAGCTTCAGGACCGGGATCCCGATGGCATAGGCGATGACAGCGGTCAGCATGATGGCCGTGATGCAGGCAGCCCAGGGGTGGAGCGAGAGCGCCTGTCCCCCGTAGAGGTCCTGCCGGGCAACGAGGACGGACAGCTTGGTGAGGACCACGGCGAGCGCCGAGTTCTTGTGCGCGGACAGGTCCAGCGTCGTAAGGACCGCCGACGTGTAGCCGCCGATGGCGAAGAAACCTGCGTGGCCGAGCGAGATCTGTCCCGCATATCCCATGAGCAGGCAAAGCCCGATGATGATGAGGGAATAGTATGCCGTCATGGTGAGCTGGGTCAGGTAGAAGCCCTTGCCCAAGGCGAGCGTCAGGAGCTGGACCGCCACGACGGACGCGAGGAGGAACAGGATATGGAGGTGCCGTCCGGTACGCATCAGAAATCCTTCAGGTTGAAGGCCTCCCGGTTCCCGAAGAGGCCGCTGGGCCTCAGGAACAGCATGGCAAGCAGGAGGGAGATGGAGATCGCGTCCTTGTACGCCGTGGGCATGACCCAGATGCTGAAGGATTCGAGGATGCCGAGGATGAACCCTGCGGCGACGGCCGCCATGCTGTTGCCGAGGCCGCCCAGGATCGCCACCGTGAAGCCCTTGATGGCGAGACCGCTGCCGATAGCGTACTGCGTCTGCGTGATCGGCGAGACGACGCACCCGGCCAGGGCGCCGATGCCGGCGGAAAGCACGAAGGAGAGGGTGACCATGTTCCGCGTCGGGATGCCGCAGAGTGTTGCTGCGTCGCGGTTGGCGGCGCAGGCGCGCATCTCGCGACCGAGCATCGTGAACTTGAAGAATAGGTTCAGGAGAATGACCACGATCGCGCAGACCCCCAGACTCCAGAGGACCTGGGGCGAGACACGGACTCCGCCGAAAGACAGCGCCGAGACCTCGTTGCCGGTGAAGTAGGGCAGGGAGCGGACACCCTCACCCCAGAGCACCAGGGCTGCCTCGCGGACCAGGATCGAGAGGCCGATGGTGATGATGATCATCCGGAGGACCGAGGGCTTCACGAGCCACCGGATGAAGACCATCTCGATCAGCCCGCCGACGACCATGGTGATGAGCACCGCACCGAGGATGGCGAGCGGCAGAGGCAGAAAGGCGTAGAGGGTCACGGCCGTCATTCCGCCCAGCATGACGAACTCGCCCTGGGCGAAGTTNNATGGCGTAGATGGTGCCGTAGGTCATGCCGGCGACGAGGTATTGGAAGAATAATTCTAAGAACATTCAGTTTCTCAAAAAACAAGATCGAACAGCTTGAACCGCGAAGGCGCGAAGAGCGCGAAGGACGGCAACGTCAGCTGCCTTTCTTTTTCTTTCGTCTTAAAACTACAAACAAAGATCTCGACTTGTATTGTCTTCCCTGGCGTCCTTCGCGCCTTCGCGGTGAAAAAGTGCCGTGCTATTTCTCCAGCAGTGCGAACTTGCCGTTCTTCACGGTCAGCATTGCGAAGGCATCGATGTCGAGGCCGTTGTGGTCCGTGGGGGACAGGTTGAAGATCCCGGCCGTGCCCACGAAGCCCTTCAGGTTCTCGATGGCCGAGCGGACCTTCTCGCGATTCGTTCCCGCCGTCTGGATCGCCTTCGTCAGGATCATCAGGGCATCATAGCCGTGGCCGCCGAAGGTGCTCACGTCCTCCTTGAACTTCGATTCGTAGGCGTTCTTGTAGGACAGGACGACCGCCTTCTGCGGATGCTTGTCGGGCAGCAGATCAGCAACGACGATCCTGCTCGCCGGGAAGATCACGCCTTCCGCGGCGACGCCGGCTGCCTTGGCGTACTGGATGTTGGCGAAGCCGTGGCTCTGGAAGATGGGCACGGTCAGCCCGATCTGGCGGGCGTTCTTGATCAGGATCGCTTGCGCCGGCTCGATGGACCAGTTCACGATCGCCTGGACGTTTGCCGCCTTGAGCTTGGTCACCTCGGCGGTCAGGTCCGTGGCCGACTTGTCATAGACCTCGCTCAGCGCAATGGTGATGCCATGATCGGGAGCGTACTTCTCGAGCTGCTCCTTGCCAGCCTTGCCGAAGCCCGTGTTGGAGGACAGCACGCCGATCTTTGTGATGCCCATCTTTTTCATTTGATGATAGATCTTTTCGGCGGCATAGCTGTCCCGCGGCGCAACCTTGAAGACATATTTCGCGAGGGGGTTCACGATGACCTCGGCTGCTGCGCAGGAGAGCAGAAGGGTCTTGCCTTCCTCGGCGATGTTCTTGATCGCCATGGTCTCACCGCTCGTGGACGGACCGATGATGGCGAAGACCCTCTCCTCCTCGATAAGCTGCTTGGCAAAGGAGATGGCCTTCTCCGGGCTCGCGCCCGAATCCTTGATGATCAGTTCGATCTTCTTGCCGTTCACACCTCCCTTGGCGTTGATCTCCTCGGTCAGCATCTCCAAGGTCCTTGCCTCGGGCGCGCCGAGGAACGATGCCGGTCCGGTCACGGCAAGGATGGCTCCGATCTTGATGGTCTCGGCCGCCAGGACGGGCGCGACGAGTGCGGCGATGCACATGATGGCCAGAACGACGATACGCGCGATCTTCATGGGAAGAGGGTCTCCTTTATAAGGCGTCGGGGGCATGCCCACGTGCATGCCGGGCCCGGTCTTCAAACAACAGGGAGTATCCGGCAGTACCGGATACTCCCTTGATCTTACCCGATGGGTCGAGAAGCCTAGTTTTCCAGCACCGCGAACTTGCCGTTCTTCACGGTCAGCATCTCGAAGGCGTTCTTGTCGAGGCCGTTGTGGTCCTCGGCGGAAAAGTTGAACACGCCGGCAGTGCCGACGACACCCTTCATGGTCTCGATGGCCGACCGGACCTTTTCCTTGTCCGCCCCGGCCTTCTCGACGGCCTTGGTCAGGATCAGGAAGGCGTCATAGGCATGACCGCCGAAGGTGCTGACGTTCTCCTTGAACTTTGCCTCATACTTCTTCTTGTAGTCCTCGAGCAGGGCCTTCTGCGGGTTCTTGTCCGACAGCGTGTCCGCGACGAGCAGACGGCCCGCCGGGAAGATCACGCCCTCGGCAGCGGCGCCCGCAGCCTGCACATACTGGATGTTGCCGAACCCGTGGCTCTGGAAGATCGGCGCGGTGATGCCGATCTGGCGGGCGTTCTTGATCACGATCGCCTGCGCCGGCTCGATGGACCAGTTNNGCTCCTTGCCGGCCTTGCCGAAGCCCGTGTTGGAGGACAGGACGCCGATCTTGGCGATCTTCATCTTCTTCATCTGCTCGAAGATCCGTATGACGGCGTCGCGGTCCATCTGGGGGGTCTTAAAAACGTACTTGGCCACGGGCTTCACGATGACCTCGGCTGCGGCGCAAGATAGCAGGAGGGTCTTGCTCTCCTCGGTCAGGTTCTTGATCGCCATGGTCTCGCCGGAGGTCGAGGGGCCGATGATGGCAAAGACCTTCTCTTCCTCGATCAGCTGCTTGGCGAAGGAGATGGCCTNNGCCGAGGAACGACGCCGGGCCGGTGACGGCCAGGATGGCTCCGACCTTGATCGTGTCTGCGGCCGTGGCGGGCGCCACACACAGGACGACCAGAGCACATGCGACTGCCAGATATCTCAACATCCTCATAATGATCTCCTCCCGGAAATGGTATCCCTGCGCCTGCAGGGGGATTACCCTTAGAGCTTCTGCATCTCGCTGCTGCCCAGGACNNTCGTCGAAGCGGAAGATCAGCACGGCGTTGCCCTCGCTCTTCTGCACGAAGGCGTACATGTATTCCACGTTGATGTTCTTTCCCTGCAGCGTCCCCAGGATGCCGGCGAGACCGCCGGGCCGGTCAGGCACCACGACGGCGACGACCTCGTTCTTCCCGACGGTGAACCCGCTTTCCTTGAGGAGCGTCGTAGCCCGGCCGGGATCGTTCACGATCAGGCGGAAGATGCCGAAGTCGGCTGTGTCGGCCAGGGACAGGGCGCGGATATTGATGTTGTTCCGGGCGAGGATGTCCGTAACCTCGGCCAGCCTTCCTGACTTGTTCTCGAGGAAAATGGAGATCTGCTCAGCCTTCATCGTTCCTCCCCGCAGCTTGCTACCGCTGCGCCGGGAACTGCCCGGGAGCATAATAATATGACGAGGAGACGGTCTTTGTCAAGGCAAACGATGCGAACGATGAGAAGATTAGACCTGCGCAAGGGACCATCGGTCCGCTGACATCACGCCGGCCGGAAGGGCGCGAGCAGCCCGAAATGCGGTCACTCCCTGGTATATCCGGGATAGATCTTTTTGGCGCATTCCGGGCAGATGCCGTGGCTGAACTCTGCCGAGGAATGTTCGCTGATGTACGCCTCGATCTGGTTCCAATATCCCTTGTCGTCCCGGATCTTTTTGCACGAGGCGCAGATGGGGATCAGCCCCTGGAGGGTCTTGATGTTCTGCAGGGCGTCCTGAAGCTCCTTGATCAGCCTTTTCTGCTCCGCGTCCTTGAACCGGATCGTCCGCTCAAGGCTCAGGACCTCCTGGGACTTTCTGATGGCGGCAAAGAGCCGGTCCCGATCAACGGGTTTCAGGACGTACTGGTCGATGCCGATATCGATGGCGTCGAGGAAGAACTCCGTGTCGTTGTGCGCCGTCGTGACGATGACATGGGTCCGGGGGGCCATTGCCTTGATCTCGCGCGCCATGTCGAGCCCGCTCATGACCGGCATGCGGATGTCGGTGACGACGACCTCGGGCCGGCGGGCCTTGAAGGATTCCAGCCCCTCCCTTCCGTTGGCCGCCTGAAGCACGGTGGTGATCTGCCGCTCCAGGATGGCGGCGATGGTGCTCCGGGTGACCGGTTCGTCCTCGACGTAGAGGACCGATACGTCTATTTTCTTGGTATTTTCCATGGCTCGCCTATACCTCGATCCGGA
Source organism: Nitrospirota bacterium (assembly GCA_017885365.1). The sequence continues at coordinate 4,633 of JAFNGD010000388.1, read as the reverse complement.
ACTCGGCACCCTCGGTAATGTTCCGCGCGGTCAATCTGCCCGACATGTTTTGTTCAATGATGATCTTCGACATGTACAGCCCGATGCCGGTGCCCTGTCCCTCTTCCTTGGTCGTGAAGAAGGGGTCGAAGACCCGGTCCAGGTCCTCTGCCATGATGCCGCCGGCATTGTCCGCGATGGTCACGACGGACCGCCCCTGGTCGCTGAACACGCGGATGGCCAGCTTTGGTGAAAGCACCCTGCGGTCCAGCAGGACGTCCTTGGCGTTGTTCAGGATGTTGAGCAGCACCTGGGCGAACTCGTTGGGATAGCCGGTCGCCGCAACCGCCTCGGGCATCTTCACGTCAATGGCGATATGATTGTTGTGGAAGCCCTCCTCGATGAACGAGAGGGCGCGGTCGACGACTTCGTTCAGGATGAAGGTCTGCTGTTCCTTGTCCCTCCGATAAAATCCGCGGAAGTCATCGATGGTCTGCGACATGTGCTGGATTACATCCATGCCCCGCCGGACGCTCTTCTCAAGATAGTCCGGCGTGAGCTGCCCGTGGGCCTGCGCGTCGTGGATGTCCTGGATGATGAGCCCCATGATGTTCAGCGGCTGGCGCCACTGGTGGGCGATGTTCCCGAGCATCTCGCCCATGGCGGCCTGACGGCTCTGGACCATCATAAGGCGGTCCTTTTCCCGGTTCTTGGCGACCTCGGCGTCGATTCGTTCCTGCAGCGTGCGGTTCATGTCCGCCAGCGCCTGCTCGGCCTGCTTCCTGCCGGTGATGTCCTCGGTCATGCCGACGATGAACTCCGTCCGTCCGTCCGCTCCGTGAATCAGGGTGACGGTCAGCAGCCCCCAGACAATGGACCCGTCCTTCCGGTAGTAGCGCTTCTCCATGTGGAAATGGTCATATCGGCCCTGCAGCATCCCGCGATATTGGTCGAGGTTTAGAGCGTCGTCATCGGGATAGCTGATGTCGGCCACATTCATGCCCCGCAGCTCGTCCTCGGTGTATCCCAGGAATGAGGCAAAGGCGGCGTTCACCTGCAGGATCTTCCGGTCCATGGTAATGACCGTGATGCCGGTCCCCGAACGCTCGAAGATGGCGCGGAACCGCTCTTCACTGCTGATCAGGCGGACCTCAGCCTCCTTGCGAGCGGTAACATCGCGGTCGATCCCCCGATAGCCCTGCCACTGCCCGCTCTCGTCGAAGATCGGGACGCCGCTCGTCTCGAGGATGATGTGCCGGCCGTCCTTGTGCAGGGCAATGTTCTCGATGCGCTGAAAGATCCCGCGGGCCGCTATGGTCGCCATGACCTGCGGCCGCAGACGGGCCGCTTCCTTCGCGGGCATGAGGTCAAAGGGGGTCTTCCCGAGAACCTCGGCCGGCTCGTAGCCCAGGATGTCCGTTATCTTGGGGCTTGCGTAGATATAGATGCCGTTCCCGTCGATCTCCCATATCCAATCGCTTGTCGACTCGATCAGGGCCCGGTACTTCTCCTCGCTCTCCCGTAACGCCTCGTGGGCCTGTGTGCGCTCGGTGATGTCCCGCAGGAACGCCATCAGCCGCCCGCCCTTGTCCGGTGAATGGTTGATGCTGACCTCCAGGTCGACGATTCGTCCGTCCCTGCGGCGCATCGAGCTCTCGAACCGGGCCGAACCGTCCCGAAGGAGCCGCTCGATGCGTTGCCGAATCTCCTCGGGCGACTCTTTTGCCTCAAGGTCCCACACGCACATCGTCAGCAGCTCGTCTCGCTGATAGCCCAGAAGCCTGCAGATCGAATCGTTCACGTCGATGATGTTCCCCTGCAGGTCCATCATGAGGAAACCGTCCATGGCCGTCCTGAGGATGGTCCGGTACTCTTCTTCGGCGATCTTGCGCTCCGAGATGTCGATGCCCGTGCCGATCAACAACGACCGGCCGCCGATCTCGGCCCTGATGCCGGTGACAAGGTACGGCGTCCGCTTGCCGGTCTTTGAGAGAATGGAAACCTCCGTACTGGCGTACCCCTTGCTGAACACCTCCCTCATATTCGCCGCGAGCTGCTCCCGCTCCTCGGGCGGCACCAGCCGGCTCATGTGGATGCGGGAAAGCTCGTCGGCAGAATACCCGCTCACGCGCTCATTGTTCTTGTTCCATCGGAGGAGATGGCCCTGCTCGTCATAGACATAGAAGACACCCGGCAGGGTGTCGATGACCGAGTCGGAAAAGGTCTTTTCCGCCTGCAGGTCCTCATAGGCATGCTCGAGGTCCTTCGTCCGCTCTTGCACGCGCTGTTCGAGCCCTTCGGTCGCCTCCCGGAGTCGGGACAGCATCGTCCCGAAGGCCTTCCCCAGGGAGCCGACCTCGTCCGGTCCGTGCGGCCCGATCGTGACGGCAAGGGAGCCGCTCTTGGTCACGGTGTTGGCGGTCTCGGTCAGCGAACGCAACGGCCGGGATATCCTGCCGGCAAGCAAGCGCGCGAGTACGAGGGTCAGCAGGAGAGCGAATATTCCCGCGAGAACAGAGTGCGACGTGAGTCGCACCAGCGGCAGGAACGCCGTGTCTGCCGGCTCGCTCACAGTGATGGCCAGCTTAAGAACATCAAGGGGCGGTTGCAGGTGATGGAGGGGCCGGCCGTAGGTCACGGGGTCCTTTGCATTGAAGGTCGAGCGCTCCCAGATCGTATCATCACAGCATTGAAGAGAGACATTCATGTTCCGACGCGCGCCTTCCGACCGCCAGGCCCGGTCGAAGACGTCATCGAGCAGGACCTCGAGGACCAGCATGCCCTGCGGCCTTGTGGACGCGGGTGGCTGGACCGGGTGGGCGATCAGCAGGATGTTTTGCTGCTTGTCCGGCAGCATTGCGGCATACGGAGATCCCCTGCGGATGACCTGTTCGAGGAGGGTCTTGTTGCGGAACAACGGAAAGGAGGAGTTCTGCGCACTACCGGCGAGGACCTCTCCCCTCGGGTCGCACAGGGCGATCGTGAACGGGACCTGCTCCGGGAGCTGATAGCTCAGGAAGAACGGGACGAGGTAGCGGCTGCGGCCTTCGGGGTCATGGAGGGCGTTGGCAATGATAGAGTTTTCTGCAAGGCCTGCGGCGTTTTCGTTCATGGCGTCCAGGAGCCGCTCGATGTGGAGCGCGATGTGGTCCGCATCGTCCCGCAGGGTGGCGTCGATCGTTCCCCGGATGTAGGTGCGCATGTTCTGATAGGAAATAACGCCGAGGACCACCACGAGCGACATGGTCAGCAGGACCGTTGCTGCAGCGATGCGACGAGTGATGCTGGACCCTATCCACTGGGCAAGGTTCACCGGGGCCCTCCCGCTGCTGCAACGGCAGCGTACCGCAGGCATAGCTCTCTGCGGGCTTGCAGCTGTTCGTAGAGAGTTGAAAAATTCATTCTATTGCCTTCGAATAATCCAGTCTTGAAACGGAACGCATTCCTGCTGTGCAATTCTATTGTAGCATGAAGAACATGCGGGACGAGAATGATTAAAATCTGTAATGAAACAATGCTTGGTCAGGCAAGGAGCAGAATGTTGCGTATAGTTCATTATACCGCAACAGCGGCTGTGATATGATTACTATTATAACTTCCAGCTCCGAAATCATGTTCTACAATCCTGTCAAAATTTCTTCCCAGGAGTTGAAGGGCTCCCGATCATGAGCGGAATACAGCAGGTTGAATCCAGGAGCGAACGATGAGGATAAACAGACCACCCTGAGGATCGAAGATTCCCTGCGGCGACACGACTGAGCTCGCCGAAGTCTTGCTCCCGGGAACCTCAATTCATCTTGAAGGAGGACCGATCATGCGGAAAACAATGTTCAGTGCGCTTATTCTTTTGTCGGCGTTGGTCATCGCGGGAGCATGGCTGACCACGGCCGACGCGCAGTACAAGGCAGAGGGCGCAAAGAAGCCGGCAAAGGAAGCGAACGTCAAGGTCGACGTCTGCTACGGCTGTCACGACCCGATCAGGCAGCTCCACACCATGGGCAAACACAGCAAGAACAACTGCGTGAACTGCCACCGCGGCCTGGCAAAGCATCTGGCGAACCCCGGCCCGGACACGCGGCCGGAGACGGACACGTCGTGGGAGGCCTGCGGCCAGTGCCACAAGGAGCAGTTCGAGAGCTTCATGAAGGTGGCCATGCACCGGCCGGCGCGGGACGAGAAATCGCAGCTTACGAACCGCTCGCCCAACCCCTTCTGGGACAAGCTGATGGCGGGCCACGGCTTCACGAAGGAGCACAACCTCACCCGGAGCCACGTGAACATGCTGCCTGACCATTACGTGGTGGACCGGGCCTACGGTGGCAGGTTCCAGGGCAAGAACGGCTGGAACTACATCCTTGAGAAGGGCAGGGCATGGGACATCCTCATGGACACCCAGCCCACGGCGACGGTGCACAAATCCTTCATCACCCAGGGCGCCGCGGCGGCAAACCCGGTCTGCCTGCAGTGCAAGTCCCAGGACCAGATCCTGAAGTGGGCCTATATGGGCGATCCCATACCGGGGGCGCAGTGGTCGCGCAAGTCCTTCGTTCCTGACCTGGCCAAAGACCTGAACCACGGCCTGAACTGCTTCTACTGCCATGACCCGCACGCGGCCAAGCCGCGGGTGGTGCGCGACGGCCTGATCCAGGCGCTG
>JAFNGD010000387.1:3447-12399 GCA_017885365.1 Nitrospirota bacterium | reverse complement strand
GGCGTTCTTCTGCAGGTCGATGGTGACGTCCGATTGATGCAGAAAATAGTTCGCAAAGTATTCCTTGATCACGTAACCCTTGTAGCCGAGGCAGATCACGAAATCGTTGAACCCGTGATGGGAATAGATTTTCATGATGTGCCACAGGATCGGCTTGCCGCCAATCTCCACCATAGGCTTGGGCTTCAGGTCCGTTTCCTCGCTCAACCGGGTGCCGAACCCGCCTGCCAGTAGAACGACTTTCATCGAGCAACCTCTTTTCGGTATTGATCGTAAACCTGACGGATACCCTCTTCCAGGCCGATCTTGGCCTCCCAACCCAAGGTCTTCATGCGGCACACGTCGAGGAGCTTTTTAGGCGTCCCGTCGGGCTTGGTCAGGTCGTGCTCGATGGTACCGTCATATCCGACAATGCGCTTGATGAGGAGGGCAAGGTCTCTGATCGTGATGTCCGTGCCCGTCCCGATGTTCATGAATTCCCCGATGTCCCTGGCATCATGCTTTTCCATCAGGAAAATACAGGCATCGGCCAGGTCATCGACATTGAGAAATTCTCGATAAGGTTTCCCCGTCCCCCAGAGGGTCACCGAAGGCTGGTTTGCCAGTTTCGCTTCGTGAAACTTCCTCATGAGCGCCGGGAGTACGTGCGACGTCTCAAGGTCGAAATTGTCGTTCGGCCCGTAAAGATTCGTCGGCATGACAGACAGAAAATTCGTCCCGTACTGCTCGTTGTAGTACCGGCAGAGCTTGATCGCCGCGATCTTGGCGATGGCATAAGGCTCGTTCGTCGGCTCGAGCAGGCCGGTTAGCAGGTACTCCTCCTTCATCGGCTGTGGCGCGAGCTTGGGATAGATGCACGATGAACCGAGGTTCAGGAGCTTCTTCACGCCTGCCTTGTAGGACGCGTGGAGCACGTTCGCCGCGATTATGATGTTGTCGTAGATGAAGTCGGCCTTGTAGGTGCTGTTCGCCAGGATGCCGCCGACCTTCGCTGCCGCGAGGAACACGTATTCCGGGCACTCCCGCTCGAAGAAAACCTCAACATCCGCCTGCCGCCTGAGATCAAGCTCCTTGCTCGTCCGGGTGATGAGGTTTTTGTATCCCCCCTCGGCGAGCCTCCTGCACAGGGCCGATCCGACAAGGCCGCGATGGCCGGCAACGTAGATCTTTGCGTTCTTCTCCATGGCCGCGTCACACCTGCTTGTTTTTCGTCCAATGAATGCCTTTGCCCTGCAGTATCTTCTCCCCTTCGCCCGGAGGTGCGATTCGTGCAAGCTCGAGGTCGGCATCGACCATGATCTTCACGAGTTCCCGGAAGGTGATCTTCGGCTCCCAGCCCAGCAGCTTCTTCGCCTTCGAGGGGTCGGCGAGCAGGAAGTCCACTTCCGTGGGGCGGAAATAGCGTGGGTCGATCTCGATAAGGACGGAGCCGGGCTTGAGGTCGGAAGTTTGAGGATGGAGTTTGGACGATAGGGATCGAACAATGCCCTTTTCCTCGGTTCCCTTTCCTTTCCATTCGAGCTCGATCCCTGCATAATGGAAGGCTGACTCGACGAACTCCCTGACCGTATGGCTCTCCCCGGTCCCGATCACGAAGTCCTCGGGTTTGTCCTGCTGGAGCATGCGCCACTGGCACTCCACATACTCGGGCGCAAAGCCCCAGTCGCGCTTGGCATCGAGGTTCCCGAGGAAGAGCTTTTCCTGTTTGCCGGCAAGGATGGCCGCAACCGCCCGCGTGATCTTGCGGGTCACGAATGTCTCACCGCGTCGCGGTGACTCGTGGTTGAACAGGATCCCATTACAGGCAAAGAGGTTGTACCCTTCCCGGTAATTGATGGCGATCCAGTAGGAGTAGACCTTGGCTGCCGCGTAGGGGCTCCGGGGATAGAAGGCCGTACTCTCGTTCTGGGGAGGCTTTGCGGCACCGAACATCTCGGACGACGAGGCCTGGTAGAACTTCGTCTTGATGCCGCTCCGGTGGATGCACTCGAGCAGGCGCGTGGTCCCGATCCCCACGATGTCGCCGGTGTATTCCGGCATGTCAAAGCTCACCCGGACATGGCTCTGTGCCGCCAAGTTGTACACTTCATCGGGCTTGATATTGTAGATAATGTTGGTCAGCGGGCCGGAATCGGAGAGATCGCCGTAGTGCAAAAAAAGGTGCGCGCCCCTGGTATGAGGATCGGTATAGACATGGTCGATCCTGCCCGTGTTGAAGGTGCTTGCCCGGCGGATGAGGCCGTGGACCTCGTATCCTTTAGACAGCAGCAGCTCAGCCAGGTAGGAGCCGTCCTGGCCGGTGATGCCCGTGATGAATGCCCTCTTCATGCGTTCTGATAGCCTCCTCTTTATGATGAAAAATCAAGCAGTTCGATATATTAAAGAATAATCGGGCAGGTGTCAAGGAATTATCGGCTTGCCAATTCGGATTTTACGCTTTCTCTCACACAGAGGCCCATGATGAACGCGAACGTATACCGAAGCAGGAAGATGTTGAACAGGGAATCGGTCAGGCCGGCGACGAGGTAATGGACGGCCACAGCAGACGCCAGGAAGGAAAGCTGCCGATGAGCCGGATCAACGGCCCTGAACGGCAGAACATGTTTAAAGATATGCAGGAATAGGAACAGCAGCGCTGCCAGGCCCAGGACCCCATTCGTGGCAAGGGCGAACAGATACATGTTGTGCGGCTGGTTGTATCCCAGGATCCGCTCGGGCACGGTCCCGGCAGCGACGTANNAACCGGTCTCCCAGGGAAGAATAGGTCTCCCCGGCAGCATAAAAGGAAATATCATTATAGATGCTGTTGACGCGGTCATGGAAGATGGCGCTGAACTGGTAGGCAAGCAGGCACCCGGCAACGGCAACGGCGACAGCGATGAGGAAATATCGCTTCGTTCGCGCCATGAGATAGCTCAGGACAACGCCGGTGGCGAGCATCCCGAGCCAGGCTGTACGCGATGTGGAGAAGAGGATGGAAAAAACAGCCAAGACGATGAATCCGGCAAGCAGTGCCGTGATCTTCGGCCTGTTCCGGACCTGTCCGAACAACAGGAAGGAGAGCGCGGCATAGAGCCCGACTGCATTGAGGTTGGCGAACCAGATATGGTGGACATGGAGCGGCGCGAGAGGGAGCTGGAACTTCTTCTGCCCGATCACTCCCACATAGGTCAGGAGCCCGATGCAATCGAGGATCAGGATGCCGGCAATGAACGCAAGGAGCGCGGTCTCCGTGCCGGCATCTTGTCTTTCATGATCGTGAGCGAACTCCGGCAGAACCGCAGCCAGCAGATAGACCAGGGGAAGGCTCACGAGCTTGTTCACGACGCCCATGCCGTCGGACAGATTTTGCGTGAAGACAAGCCCGGCGATGGACACACCTACGATCGCAAGAAAGGGGATCACGAGCGGCTGATTGAGCCGCGGGACAAGGCTTTGCCTGAACTCCCGGTTGACTACGGCAACAAGAGCAACGTACGCATAGACAAGGGTGAGCAAGACCGTTGTCGCGCTTTTTGAGATCGGCAGGCAGAAGGAGAAGAGCAGAAGAGCGACAATAAGGACTTTCCGATGACGATGCGCTGCTGCTGTCATGGCCGCACCCTCCCGGCTTTTTGCTCGATGGCTTTCCGGTACATCCTTGACAAGCTCACGCCGAAGCTTGCAAGAGTAAACTCCTTTTTTGCAATGTCCCGGCATTTTCTGGAAAGGGCCTGATAGGCGTCATGGTCGCGATAGAGCGCAAGGACCTCCTCAGCGAGGGCGGGGACCCCGGCTTCCGGCCGGTAGAGCAGACCCGTTCTATATTCCTCGATGAGTTCGGCGCCTCCCTCTCCCTCCCGGGCGATTACCGGCGTTCCCGCTGCCATGCCTTCCATCAGCACGACGCCGAGCGCCTCCTGCTCCGAGGGGAGGATGGTGAAATGACTGAACGACAGGAGCTCGGGGATATCGGCGGTCCATCCGGTGAGCAGGACCTGTCCAGTAAGTCCCCGGTTATCGATGCACTGCAAGAGGAACTCATAGTCTGTTAGGTGTTTTGAATCTCCCACGATGATGAGCAGCGGGCGTTCCCCCCTTGCTTTGCACTCGGCAACAAGGTCGAGCGAGACGGAATGCGCCTTGCGCGGGATCAAGCTTGCGATGTGGCAAAAGATAATGCTGTAATTCTCCGGCTGGAGCCTGCCGGTCCACCTGTCCTTTACTTCCCCCCGGGGAGCGAAAAAGCGGTCGACGTCGATGCCCGGCCGTATCCTATCGATGGCGGAAGGAGGGATCCCCCGCTCTTCGAGTATCGCCCGCTGCTTGTGCGAAAGCACCACGACACGATCCATGAAGCGATACCCCGGGTGATACCGGCGCGTCATCATGGTGCTGACGACCGGTAGTCCTGAAATCCTGGCGAGCATGATGCCGAACAGATCGGCCCGGTCCAGGGTGGTATGGATGATGTCGATGTCGTGTTCCTTCACGAACCGGCGCAGGAACAGGAGATCGCTGATCCCCTTCATGGCGATGCCCGCGTAAGGAATACCGAGCGACCTTACGGTGTCTGCCACAAAACCGTCATTGCCCCGGGCCACCACAAAGACCCTGTCTCCCTGTGCCTGGAGCGCAGCAACCTGGTCAAGGAATATTCTCTGCGCACCGTATCGGTCATTCTTGGATATGATCTGCAGGATGCCGAGCGGTCGCTGCTGCGCAGGCGCCGGAGTTGTCCGGCCCCCGGACGCCTGCAATTGCTGAAAGTACGAGTAATAGTCATCGACCATCCGCTCCCGCCGGTACTTCTTCGCCACCCATGCAGGCGCCGCCGCCGTCATAGCCTGCGACACATCCGAACGCTCCAGGATGTCGCCGATGGCGCTGGCCATCTCCTGCGCTCCGCCGTCCACCAGGCGTCCTGCCGGACACCCTTCGAGAGAGTCCCGGATGCCGCCGGCATTGTACGCGACGACCGGTTTGCCCATGGCCATGGCCTCGAGGATCCAGATGCCGAAGCCCTCGTTTCGGTACGTGCTGACCGCAAGGTCGATGTCCGCGTAGAACGACAGCATATCGTTCTTCGACAGCCTGCCAGCCCAGAGCACCGAGTCGGTAAGGCCGAGGTCCGCCGCCCTTCGTTTGAACTCCTCGATCTGGCCGATGCCGGTTTCCGAAGCCACCATTGCATACCGGATGTCGGGGAACCGCTTCCGGAGCAGGGCAAGGACGTCAAGGAACTCGATCTGGTTCTTCCAGAGGTCGCCGACGGCCCCGATGATCCTTGTTTCCGGTCCGAGGCCGAACCGCGTTCGCAGCCAGCCCCGCTTCGTCGCAGCCGGCTGGAACCGCTCAAGATCGATCCCGTAATAGATGATCGTGATCCTGGATGCAAGCCGGGGATCGAACGCGGCCAACCGGTCGCGAATATGCCGGGAGATGGTGGCAATGGCAGCCATGCGCCGCAGGAGGAACCGGGACCGGAGGAACTCCGGCACCTGAGGCGTGTACAGGAGCACGGGATTCTTCCCGGACAGCAGAGCGGCCAGCCATGACTGGATGATGTCATGACCGCGCTGAATATTGACGATCTGATACCCGCGGTCGCGGATGATGCGGGCGATCGTGAAAATGGATGCCATGCCGCGGAAACCGGAACGGTCGACCGGAAAGACCTCGACCTCACTGTCCCGGAACATCTCGGTCAGCGGCGTATGGGGACGACAGACCAGCCCGACCGTAACGCCTTTTGCAGCGAGTCCCGGCAGCAGGTCGCGTAAGAACTCCTCGCCCCCGCCTCTTCCGCGAAAGTTATTGACAAAGAGGATATTCATCTGGTCTCGGTGTCGAGCCGGCCCTTTTGCCTGCAGTTATTTTGTTGTCTAGGGGAGCTTGTTGATTCCATTTTTACAAATAGCTTCCTTGTTCTCGATCCTTCTTTTCTTGATCGCTGCATTATATTTAAATTTGTCTGTTGTCATGTCCCACGTTCCGGGATGATACAGATGAAAAACGATCGCCAGGTTTCTGACCGACTTGATGAACCCGCCGTGATTCATGACCCGTATGCCGAGATCGGCGTCTTCATCACCGAATCCCAGGAAATCCTCATCATAGCCATTGATATCCATGAAAAGTTTCTTCGGGAGACTGCAATTGCAGCCGATCACCGAGGTTTCGGGTTTAATACGGTCCTTTCTGAGCAGTCGCCGCAGCAGCGGATTGCGGATCACGAATGCCTCCTGAAAGTGGTGGGACCTGCGGGCCAGGAAATCCATTACCAGCTCGCCCGTGAGCGTATTCACGACGGTCCCGCTCGTCAGCAAATTTTCGGTCAGCTGCTTACCCAGCTGAACGCGCTGCCCCGCAAGAATGGCGCGCGGATCGCTTCGTTTTAGATGTTCCTGCAGGCACTGCCGGTGCACGACGCAGTCGCCATCGGTGAAGAACAGGTAATCGCCGGTCGAGCGTCTTACCGCCTCATTCACTACCCGCTGTTTTCGGATGCCGTCACGCTCCTGGAAGACATGCGTGATGGGGAACACGTCTTTGAGCGATGCCTGCATCTCCAGCACGGTATCACGCGTTTCCGCCGTGCTTCCATCGTCAGCGACCAGGACCTCATACGGATGTACGCTGGAAGCAGCGAGGCTCAATAAACAAAGTCGCAGATAACGGGGCCGGTTATAGGTGGCAACAATGACCGATGTTTTCATCAGACGAAGTTCCTTCCATGCATGAAATCATCTCTCAGCGGATACCATCCCGTCTTGCGGCATCGGGACGACAGCGCTATGAAAATGTACCGCTCTTCGGCGCCTTGCCGGCGCGCTCCCACGCCTTCGCGTATTTGGCGAAAACGTACCAGGAATGGAACAGGTTGAGGAGAAGGCCATGCTTACCGTCAAGGAATCCCAGCCGGAGGAAATACTTCAGGAGGAACGTCAGGGCCGGCCTGAACAGGATATTGAGCACTGATGTCTTGCGGCTGGGAATCCCCTTCTCCGCCATCACATTGACGGCGAGGCTCGAGTATTTGTTGATCGAGGCCAGGTACGATGACAGGTCGGGATAGGCATGGTGCATGATCGCGTGAACGGTCGTTCCGATCCTACCCTGGACCTTGATGGCTTCATGCACGGCACGCTCCTCAAACCTGCCCTTCCCTCGCTTGAAGAGCCGAAGGTTATAATCCGGATACCATCCGCCGTGCTTGATCCATTTTCCGAGAAACAAGGTCTTCCGCGGGACCCGGTATCCATCGCTGGCGCCGGGAGACGCCATGATTGCCCGGATCTCAGCCGCAAGTTCCTGCTCGATGGGTTCATCAGCGTCAAGACTCAGGACCCAGTCACCGGTCGCCCGGTCGATGGCGGCGTTCTTCTGTCCGGAAAAGCCGAGCCAGTCCTGGTGGTACACCTTTTCCGTGAACTCGCGGCAGATCGCCACGGTCCGGTCCGTGCTGCCTGAGTCGAGCACAATGATCTCATCGGCCCACCGCACGCTCTCCAGTGTCCGCCGGATGTTGGTCTCTTCGTTCAGCGTGATGATCGTTACGGACAGTCTTGCCGTCATATCACGATTCCTGTTTCCCCGCGGTGACCGCTTGCAGTGCCCGCTCAACCGCCTCCAGCGCCTCAAGGGTACTGATCCGGTCCATGCACTGGTGATCGCCGCACTTGTGCGGTTTGCACGGGTGACAGGCGAGGTATTTCGATACGATCACGTGGCCGCTGCCCCAGGGGCCCCATTTACGTTCATCCGTGGGTCCGAAGAGCGCGACCACGGGAATGCCCGCCGCTGCAGCCATGTGCATGGGACCCGAGTCCACGCCGAAGAAGAGATCGCAGCCACGGTAGACTGCGACGTTTTCGTGCACCGACGTGACACCGCAGAGGTTGAGCCCTCCGAACGGCCCCTGTTGTTCGATCTCCTCGTAGAGGCGCGAGTCGTGCTTTGCGCCCGTATAGACGAAGCGAACCTGATGTTTCTCCCGGAGCGCGCGCATGACCGCTGCGAACCGATCGAGGGGCCACTGCTTTGCCGGAAGGCTTGCAGCCGCGTGGATGACGACCTTCAGATCCCCCCGCTTCCAGCCGGCACCGTCGAACAGCTCCGCGGTTCGCCGTTCCTGTTCCGGCGTGGTCCAGAGCTCGAGGTGCGTTGACCGGATAGGAATATCGATGCTCCGTAAACAGTCCAGGAAGTTCTCCACCTCGTGCTGGTCATGGCGGTAGGCCACCGGGTCGGTGAGCAGGAACTGTCGTCCCTCGGTGGCGAAGCCGATCCTGCGCGGCACCCGGGCCGCCCAGACCAGAAGCGCGCTGGAGAGCGAACGTTTGAGCACGAACACCGCGTCATACCGCTCCCTGCGTATCAGGGCCCGATAGTGGAGATATGCGCCGAGCCTGCCCCGGTCCGATCCGGTGCTGTATTTGTGGATCGTCTTGAGCTCGAAGGGAATGATCCGGTCAACATAGGGGCATCCCTCGATCACCTGGCCGGAAAAAGGCTCGAGCATCAGATCGATCCTGGCTCCAGGAAAGGCTGCACGAAGATTTCTGAGGAACGGCACCGTCAGCACCGTGTCGCCGATGAACCGGTAGCGCATGACCAGGATCTTCTTGGCCTCGAGCTTCATGGTCGGTCCTGCCCCTTCTGCTCGATGATCCAGTCAGCGGCCTCGGCAAGGTCGTGTGCCATGAAATCGGGGTCTTCAACATGGGACGGCCTCTTGTTGCCTGCGTCATCGGGGGCGAACCCGCTCCGGACGAGGATGGAACGTGCACCAGCTCGGTGTCCCAATTCAACGTCGCTCCACTTGTCACCCACCATGAATGAGCGTCCAAGGTCAATATTCAGGTCCCGTGCAGCCCGGTCTATGAGCCCCGTGGCCGGCTTCCGGCAATCGCACGGGACCGTGTGCTTCGAATTGCCTGCCGTGGGATGGTGCGGGCAGTAATAGATCCC
>JAFNGD010000387.1:0-3424 GCA_017885365.1 Nitrospirota bacterium | reverse complement strand
CGTCCCGGTCAAGAAATACCGCTCTATTCATGGTCAACTTAATAGTACCTCTTCCCAGGAGGCCTTTTCAAGGACCTCCAGATCGATCCTGAGAGCCCACACGCCATCAAGCGTCATGGCCTTGAGCCTAACGCTGTCCTTTTCGGTCGTTACCACCATGGCGGCATTACTGTCCACGGCGCTCCGGAGGACGCGGGCAAGATCCGACTTCGTATAAGGATGATGGTCCGGGTACCAGGCAGTGCCTTTCACGATCGCTCCGAGCGAACCGAGGAGCGAGGTCAGGGAACTTGGCCGCGCTATCCCTGCAAAGGCGAAGACCGCGGCCCCGCGCAGGTCCGTCAGCGGCCTGGTCTCGCCTGTTGCTGAGTCAACGAGGTCCCGGGGGGCGTAGCGGGCGGTGAATATCCGGGCAGTCGTGTGCATCCTGATGATCTCTATGAGCGAGGCAATATCGCCCGCCTGCTCCACCCTCGTGATGACGACGACATCTGCCCGTTCCAGGGCGGAAAGCGGTTCCCGCAATATCCCGGCGGGGAACAGCATGCCCCTGCCGAAAGGGTCGCTGGCGTCGATCAGGGCGATGTTCAGGTCCCGCGCCAGGCGGATGTGCTGGAACCCGTCATCGAGGACGATGCAATCCGGGTGAAAGCGCTCGACCGCGAAGGTCCCTGCGCCATACCGGTCGCTTCCGACCACGACCGGGACACGGAGAAGCCGGTTCGCGATCAACGCGGGCTCATCGCCGCCCACAGCCGGGTCCAGGACCAGGGAAGCGCCGTCCGATACCACTGCCGTCGCGGACTCGTCCCTCCTGCCATACCCTCTGCTGAGCACCAGCGGCTGCCTGCCGTGCTGTTGCATCAGCCCCGCGATATTGATCACCGTCGGGGTCTTGCCGGTACCTCCCAGGGTGATATTGCCGACCGATATGACCCGGCAGGGGAGCCTTTTCGTCTTCAAGAGCCCCGCTGCGTAGGCCCCCGTGCGGAGCCATAGGACCACGCCATAGACCAGGGACAGGAAAAAGAGAAGAGCCCCCAGAAAACGGGAACTCTTCCTGCCATACATGATATCTTCAATATACTCTCTATTGAGCAATGATCAGCCTATGGACCGCATCGATGGTTCGCGCCGTTGCGCCGGAGTTTGCCGCGATCACCTTGAATGCCTTCTCTCCCATGGCAGCGGATAACTGCTTGTCAGAGAGCAGGTTATCAAGTTTTGCATAAAGCTCTTCCTTATCTTTCACCATAAGGCCGCCGCCGGCATGGATCAGGGCCTCGGATATCTCTTTAAAGTTGAACATATAACGACTGAAAATGACGGGCTTTTTCATTGCCGCAGGTTCGAGGAGGTTATGACCGCCGACCTTGACGAGGCTGCCGCCGACAAAAGCGATATCGCAGGCGCTGTAAAAGGCCCTGAGCTCGCCGATGGTATCAAGGAGGACGACATCCCTGACCGGACCCTTGAGCCGTGTCCTGCGCTGGCATTCATAGCCGGCACTGGTGATCAGACCGCATACCTCGTCGAAGCGCTCGGGATGACGCGGCGCTATAATGAGAACCAGGTCGGGATACTTCTTTCGGAGCCGGGAGAATATCTCGATCAGGATGGCCTCTTCCCCCCGGTGCGTACTGCCCGCCGTGATGACCCGTCGACCGGCTGCTATGGCGACCGGACGCTGCTGTGCGGTGGAGATCTTCTGGTCGAACTTGAGGTTCCCGGTCACCATGACGCGGTCCGGAGGGGCCCCGATGTCCCTGATGCGCGCAGCATCCTCGTCGGACTGCATGCAAAAGAGCGTTACGTTCTTGAACACCTCGGTGAAGAAGCGCCTGAACCTGAGATAATTACCGTAGGACCGCGGGGAGATCCTGCCGTTGATCAGCGCTGAGGGTATCCCCTGCCGTTCGAGCTCCCGGAAAAAATTCGGCCACAGCTCGGTCTCGGCGACCAGGACGATGGCGGGATTGATCTTCTTGATCACCCGGCGCACGATCCAGGGGTAGTCGAAGGGGAAATAGAACACCGCGTCCGCCTCGGGAACGCGCTGCTTCGCCGTGAAGTTCCCGGTGATGGTCACCGTGGACAGGATGAGCTTCCGGCCGGGGTATTTCTTCCTGAGCTCGCGGACAAGCGGATGCGCTGCCATGACCTCTCCCACGGACACGGCATGGACCCAGATGGGGCGGGTGCCGCCCAGGACCTTCAGGACTCCTTTCCGCACCCTCCCGAGCTTCTGGGATATTCCGCCGCGATACTTGGGGACCGTGGCGAGTTTGAACAGCATATAGGGTGACAGTATGACGGTGGCAAGAACGAGGATGAGATTGTACAGGGTATACATGGTCTATTCACCTTTTGCGGGGTCCGGTGGTCTGAAGATGGCATCCGCCCGGGCCATGATCGCGTTCAACGACGCTGCCAGCTCTTTCCGCTTATTCTCGAGCTCTTCTTCGCCGGTCCCGTTCACGATGATCGGTCTGCCGTACAGGATGACGCATTCGGTAAAGGGCCAGGGCAACAGGTATTTATCCCAGATCTTTTCGAGGACCCAGGAACGCCGAGCGCTCATGACCACTGGCACGATCGGTTTGTCGAGCTTTCCCGCGAGATAGGTTACCCCCTGTTTCACCTCGTATATCGGTCCCCGCGGTCCGTCCACAGCAAGCGCGATGCTCTTGCCCTTCCGGAGAGCGTCCACGAGACCCAGGAGCGCCCGTTCGCCCTTGCGTTTGCTTGAACCCCGTACAACACCGAACCCGAAACGGGCGATGATGCCCGCCTGGATCTCGCCATCGCGGCTTTCGCTTGCCGGGATGACAATGTTGGAATCCCGGTGTGTATAGAACAGGAGAAACTGCCTCCCGTGCCAGAACGCATAGATGACGTTCTTCCCCGATGCGGTCAGGCCGCGGGGGATGTCCTGGTCCACGAATCGGATCCGGAGCGTCCTGCTCCAGAGGGTGATCAGGAACCAACCGATGAACGAGAGTATGCGCGCCCGAAGCATCAGGTCCTTCCTGCCTGCTGTTCGTCCCTGAACTGCTGGTCATAGAGGTTCTTGTATTCCCCGGAACGCGCAAGAAGTTCTTCGTGTCTGCCTTCTTCCACGATCCTGCCGTCCTTCAGGACGATGATCCGGTCGGCGTTCATGATGGTGGAGAGGCGGTGGGCGATGACAAAGCTCGTCCTGCCCTGCATGAGCGTGTCGAGGGCGTTCTGGACCTCCCGTTCGGACTCGGTGTCGAGGGATGACGTTGCCTCGTCGAGGATGAGGATGGGCGCGTCCTTGAGCAGTGCCCGGGCGATGGCGATGCGCTGTCGCTGGCCGCCCGAGAGCTTCACCCCCGCTTCTCCGCTCACCGTGTCGTATCCCTGGGGGAGTTAACGGATAAAGTCATCTGCATAGGCCGCT
>JAFNGD010000386.1 GCA_017885365.1 Nitrospirota bacterium | reverse complement strand
TGTCGATCTGGTAGGGGTCGCCGGTCAATACAACCTTGGTCCCCTCGCCCGCACGCGTGATGATGGTCTTGATCTCGTGGGGCGTGAGGTTCTGCGCCTCGTCGACGATGAGATACTGGTTCGGCATGCTCCGGCCGCGGATGTAGGTGAGCGGCTCGACCTCGATCATGCCCAGATCGAAGAGGCTCTGGAGGTCCTTCTTGCCCTTCGCCCTGCCCGCCACAGCCGACGCCGAGGCGCCCATGAGGAAGTCGAGGTTGTCGCGGATGGGCTGCATCCAGGGCCTGAGCTTCTCCTCGATGTCGCCGGGAAGGAACCCGATGTCCTTGCCGAGGGGGAACACGGGGCGGGAGACGACAAGGCGCTGGAACGCCCGGTTCTCGATGGTCTTCTCCAGGCCCGCTGCGAGCGCCAGGAGCGTCTTGCCGGTGCCGGCCCGCCCGACGAGGGTCACGAGCCGGATATCATCGTTCAGGAGCAGGTCGAGGGCATACTGCTGCTGTTTGTTCCGCGAGGTGATGCCCCAGACGCCGTGCTTGGTGTTCACGATCGGTACGAGGGCCCCCTTCTGCTGGCTGAATCGCGCGAGTGCGGTCTGCGACGGGTTGGCGTTGTTCTTGATCAGCACGAACTGGTTCGGCAGGGGCTTGGGCTCAACAGCCGGGAGCTCGCCGCGGGAATAGAAATCCTCGATCGCCCCCGGGGCGACCGCCATCTCCACCTCGCCGGAATAAAGCTCGTCGAGGGTGATCGTGTCGGATTCGTAGTCCTCGGCGCGCATCCCGAGCGCGTCGGCCTTGATGCGGAGGTTCGTGTCCTTGGTCACGAGGATGACCGGCAGGTCGTCGTGCTTGAGGTTGAGCGCCGTGGCGAGTATCCGGTTGTCCGCCTTGGTCGCTATGAGCTCGCTCGGCAGTCGTTCCGGGGACTGGTGGTTCAGTTCCACCCGCAGGCATACCCCGCCCTCAAGCTTCACGCCCTGGGAAAGCTTGCCTTTCTGCCGGTACTCGTNNTCGATGCCCTTCTTGAACTTGTCGAGCTCCTCGATCACCACGATCGGGACCACCACGTCGTTGTCCTCAAACGAGAAGATCGCCCTCGGGTCGTGGAGCAGCACGTTGGTGTCCAATACAAATACCTTTTTCATACACCGTCCTTGATCAAATGGATTCTTCGTCACGAGCGTTATGCCCGCATACTACCATGACCGGCCGTCACGCCGGTGCGGCAATATCAATGATGCCCTGCCGGATGATGCGCGGAGGTTCAACGGTGACGTCGACAATGGTCGACGGCCTGTCCCCTGCCGTGGCCCCCCCGTCCAGGACCAGGTCGACGCGGTCACCCACCTCGTGCATGACATCGTCCGCCGTGCGGGGATCGCGGCCGCCCGACCGGTTCGCGCTCGTTCCGGTCAGGGCGGTTCCCAGGCGCCGGAGCAGTTCCCTCGTCAGCTCGTTGCCCGGCACCCGCAGGCCGATCGTGCCGCTCCCCCCCGTCAGCTCCGGAAGCACGTGTGCTGCAGCAGGGAACACCAGCGTGAGCGGCCCCGGCCAGAAGCGGTCCATCAGCCTTTCGGCCGACGGCGTGACCACGGAGGCCCATGCGGTTACCTCGCTCCGGTCGTGCAGGAGCAGGAGAATGGGCTGGCCGGCCTTCCTGCCTTTTATGTCGAAGACCTTTTTCACCGCTTCGGGGTCCCGAGGGTCCGCACCCAGCCCGTAGAACGTATCCGTCGGATAGGCAATGACGCCCCTGCTCCGGACCACGTCCCGGCATCGCGCGAAGACCGCATCAAGAGGTCCGTCCAGTTTGAGTATCGCTGCCGCCATAGTGCCTTGTCAGCGGTTCGCCATCAGGACGATGTCGCCGTTCTTCCGCTTCAGTCCCTTCGCGACCACCGGGCACTTCACCATGAAGAGGAAGAAGGTCCGCGCGTCGCGCTCCTGCACCAGGGTCTCGTAGTTCGCCTGGCCCTTGCTGATGATCAGGTCAGCCGAACGGTACTCCTTCAGGAACGTTTCCGAGCACAGCTCGAGCAGCGTTCCGATGCCGTCATTGCCGTTGTCGATGACCGCCGACGCTGATCCGCGAAGCCCCGCGGATTGCGCGTCCTCGAGCGTTGCGTCGTTGATGACCGGTGCGCCCTTGACAACGGCGATGACCTCCTTGCCCATGTCCCGCAGCGTCTCGATCAGGACGCGGTCGAACACGATCTCGCCGGCGTTGTCGCACAGGTAGAGGACCCGTCGCGCCTTCTGAACGGCGCGGGAGAACGCATCGAAGGATGTTTCCGCGAGGGGGAGTGCGAAGGAGTCCCGGAGGGCACGGTCCAGGTCGACATTATCGTAGATGCCGAAATCGATCACATTCCCGGCGATCGCGGCCCTGACGCTGCCGGCGAGCCGGTCCGTGCCAAGGGCCATGCGGCGCACATCGGGAAGTTTCTCGAGGGCGATGCGGTTATATGTTTCCTTTACCTGACCGTAGGGATCGACCCCGCTTTCCACGCGTATGAGCCGGTGCAGCAGGGTCGAAACGCGGGCCGGCGCCTGATCGAACGAGATGCTCTCGATGATGGACGCTGCCCTGCGGGTGATGTCCCTGCCCCGGTCGCCGTTGACGCCGGCGTATGCCAATGTCCGGGATATCTGCCGGAAGAAGCACGGCAGACACTCGAGCTCCGTTCTCACGTGGCCGATCCCTGCGACGGGGCGGCGCCCGGTTTCTTCTTCCAGCGCCTGCGGCGGGGCTTCTTTTTCTTGATCTCGGCGCCTTCGGCAGGCTCCGCCTCGCCGGCCGCGGGTTCGGCACAGACCACGGCGGTCAGTTTCTTCGCCTTTTCCTCGATGTCCCGCTCCATCTCCACCTTGTAGACCTTGAGGCGATTGGCCACCTTCACGTCCGCCGATGCGATGATCTGCGCCGCGAAGATCCCGGCGTTCTTGGCGCCCGCCTTCCCGAGCGACATGGTGGCCACCGGCACGCCGCCGGGCATCTGGACCGTTGAGAGGAGGGCGTCGATCCCTTTGAGCGCCGATGAGTCGATCGGCACGCCGATGACCGGCAGGGTCGTCTGGGACGCGATCACTCCGGCAAGGTGTGCGGCCCAGCCGGCTCCGGCAATGATCACCTTGAGACCGCGTCGTTCGGCGCTCTGGCTGTACTCCAGCACCTTCTTGGGCGTGCGGTGCGCCGATGCAATGGTCATCTCGTACTCGATGCCGAACTCCCGGAGCATTGCCCCCGCCTCCTGCATGATCGACAGATCGGAGTCGCTCCCCATCAATATTCCCACTACGGGTTTTGGCATAGGAACTCCCTTCTTGCGATTTTGTTATCGTACAGGCTCGAACCGACCCTGTCACAGTTCCTTGGGATCGTCGATGAATACCGTGCTCACGCCGAACGCTTCGTTCACCGGCCGCATCAGCGCCCGGACACCGACCGTCTCCGTGGCGTAGTGGCCCGCGGCGATGACGTTCATCCCCTGGTCCCGTGCTGCGTTGTACACCGCCAGGTCGATCTCGCCGACGATAAAACAGTCGAGGCCCGCTTCCCGTGCCTCGATCAGCATGCTGCCGCCGCCTCCGGAGATGATGCCGATGGAGCGGACGCGGTCCTTGCCGAACCCGAGAACGCGGCACGTTGACCTCAGTTGCCTGCCCAGCTTGTCCGCCACCGTGCTCAGCGCCGCTGCCTTGCCGAGCGTCCCCGCATATCCGATCCTGATGCCGTGGTACCTGCCGAACCTCCGGGGCTCCCGGACGCCCAGCATGCGGCACAGCTGGATGTTGTTCCCGTATTCAGCATGCAGGTCCAACGGCAGATGCGCTGCATAGAGCGCTATATTGCGCCTGGTCAGGCAGGCCGCCCGTCGGCGTTCCAGCTCGCGGTCCTTCTGTGGCCGCCACTTGATCCCGTGGTGCACGACCAGGAGGTCAACACCGAGGCGGTCCGCCTTCTCAAATGTGGAGAGACAGGCATCGACGGCAAACCCTACCCGTTCGATCGACCTGCCCGCCCGCGGCCGAACCTGCAATCCGTTCATTGATGCGTCGCGGATCGTCCGTATCCGCAGCGTCTTGTTCAGAAAGCCCACAATATCCGCTAACGCGGCTTTTTTCATCCTCAGGTCCCTGTTTCCAGCGCCCGGGCGCCGATGTCCCTGCGGTAATGGGCGCCTTCGAAGGAGATCTCCCGGACTCCGGCATAGGCCGTGTCGATGGCTGCCGCCACGCTGGGCCCGAAGCCGGTGACGCCCAGGACCCTGCCGCCGTCGGTAACCACCTTTCCGTCCTTGAGCGCGGTCCCGGAATGGAAGACCATGACGTTCTTGTGGCCCGCGGCCTTGTCAAGTCCCCGGATCTCCTTGCCCTTCTCGTATGTCCCCGGGTACCCGCCTGAGGCCATGACAACGCAGACAGCGGAGTCGGTCTTCCACTTGACCGGCGTCGAGGCGAGTTTGCCATCCAGGATGGATTCGATGATGTCAACGAGGTCGCTGTCGAGCCTGGCCATGACAGGCTGGGTCTCGGGGTCGCCGAACCGGGCGTTGAACTCGAGGACCCTTGCCTCGCCGTTATGGATCATGATGCCGGCATAGAGGATGCCCTTGAACAGCCGGCCCTCCTTCTCCATGGCCCGCACGGTCGGGTTCATCACCTTTTCCATGACCTGTTTCTCGATCTGCTTCGTCACGACCGGCGCCGGCGAATANNTGAGGCATTCCTCGACGACCACGACATCGCCCGCTTCGCCGAAGACCTTCCTGGTCATGATGAGATCGAGGGCGTTGACCGCCTCCTCGACTGTCTCCGCGACCACCACGCCCTTGCCCGCGGCAAGACCCGCCGCCTTCACGACGATGGGGGCACCCTTGCTCCGTACATAGGCCTCGGCCTCGGCCCGGTCCGTAAAGGTCCCGTACTCGGCCGAGGGGATGTGGTACTTCCTCATCAGGTCCTTGGTAAAGGCCTTGTTTGCCTCGATCTCTGCTGCGTTCTTTGCCGGCCCGAAGACACGGAGCCCCGCCTTCTGGAACTCGTCCACAATGCCCATCGAAAGCGGCCCTTCGGGACCGACGATGGTCAGGTCCACGGCCTTCGCGCTCGCGAACGCGACAAGTCCGGCAATGTCCTCGGCCTTGATCGGAACGCATTCGGCAAGCTGCGCCATGCCGGCGTTGCCGGGCGCCGCGTAGATCTTTGTCACCCGGGGGCTCAGGGAGACCTTCCATACCAGGGCGTGCTCCCTGCCCCCACCACCGACGACGAGAACCTTCATGTTCGCTCCTTAGTCTTCCGGTAATGTACCCGCCGAATCGCCCGCTGATCTATTGGCTCGTGCCTGCCCCTTCCTTTTCCAGCACCGCGTTCAGGCTCCCGGTCCGGTAGCCTTCCAGGTCGAGGCAAATGTAGACATACCCCAGTTCCTTGAAGGCGTCCACGATCTGCTGCCGGACGTCTCCGGCAATAAGGCGGACGAGGTCCTCCTGCTCGACCTCGATGCGCGCCGTGTCGCCATGATGGCGAACGCGGACCTGGCGGATGCCGAGGCTGCGGATGACGTCCTCAGCGGCCTGGATGTTCTTGAGCAGTTCGCGGGTGATGGGGGTCCCGTACGGTATGCGCGAGGAAAGACAGGCAAGGGACGGCTTGTCCCACATGGGCATGTTCATGCGTCGGGCGAGATTCCGCACCTCCTGTTTGGCGAGGCCCGCTTCCGCGAGGGGGCTGCGCACGGAGAACTCGCCGGCGGCCTTCCTGCCCGGCCGGTAATCCCTGAGGTCGTCGATGTTCGACCCGTCCAGGATGTACCTGATCCCCTCGGCATCGGCGATCTGCCGGAGCTTGTCGAAAAGCTCCTGTTTGCAGTGGTAGCAACGGTCCGGCGCGTTCCGGGAGAACTCGTCCCGGATAAGCTCTTCGGTGGCCAGGATGCGGTGCCGGACACCGAGCGACGCGGCAAATCTCTTCGCGGGTTCAAGTTCGG
>JAFNGD010000385.1:4879-5350 GCA_017885365.1 Nitrospirota bacterium | reverse complement strand
AACTCGCCGGGTATGGCCTCGGTCTCGGAAAGATAGACCGCGCCGTCGATCTCCGGCGCCTGGCTGGACAATCTGCCGAACAAGACGTCGTCCTCCAGACCGTCCACGAGAACGGTCCGGTGCGTGCCGATGAGTGCCCGGTTCTTCCTGAGCGATATCTTCGCCTGGGCCTTCATGATGCGATCGAGCCGCTCCTGCGCGAGATCAGACGCCACCTGGTGCTCCAGCCGGGCCGCCGGCGTCCCCTCTTCNNGAGAGCAGCCGCTTGAAGGCCGCCTCGGTCTCGCCGGGAAAGCCCGTGATGAGCGATGTCCGGAGCGCGATCCCCGGGACCCGCCTGCGGAGCTTCTCGATGGTGCGCTTGATGTCGTCCGAGGTCCCCCGCCGGTTCATGGCGGCAAGGACCTTGTCGTCGATGTGCTGGACCGGGATGTCGAGGTACTTGCAGATCTTCTCTTCCTCGGCCAGGAC
>JAFNGD010000385.1:1670-4727 GCA_017885365.1 Nitrospirota bacterium | reverse complement strand
GAAGTTCCCCCGGATGATCGGAATGGCGCAATAGGAGCAGCGGTTGCTGCACCCCTCGGCGATCTTGAGATAGCGGTAGTGGCGCGGCGTCGTGCTGAGCCGGGGCAGGCCGTAGATCATCGCGGGCGCCGTGACCTGCACGAGGTGCTCCTCCCCGCCCAGGACCTTCCGGCAGATCTCGCCGATGCGGGCGACCTCCGCCGTGCCGATGATGGCGTCGGCTTCGGGAAGTTCCTTCCGCAGTTCATCCTTGTAGCGTTGCGCGAGGCAGCCGGCAACCACGAGGGCGCGGCATTTCCCCTGCTTCTTCATCTTCGCGGCCTCGAGGATGGCCCCGATGGACTCCTCCTTGGCGGACTCGATGAATCCGCAGGTGTTCACCACGATGATCTCGGCTTCCTGCCGGTCCGCGGTCAGCTCGAACCCCGAGCCGGCGAGCACGCCCATCATCTGCTCGGCATCCACCTGGTTCTTGGGGCAGCCCAGGCTCACCATGCCTATCTTGTAAGGTTTTTTCGTCACGCGCTTGTTCCTGCAGCTCTGGAGAACCGGGAGGAAGATCGGGAAGAAGGACCACCGCGACCACAACCGTTCCAAAAGTGATGCATGATACCACGGACGACTGCGCGGGACAATGCAAATCCCCTAACCCGGACAAGCCGGAACTAAACCTTGGAACCGCCAAGGCGCAAAGGTCGCAAAGGAAATCTTCCGGATCTTGTATTAATGCAAAATCCTTTTTGTTTTTGACGTCCTTCGCGTGCTTCGCGTCTTCGCGGTAAATACTCTTCCCATTGGTAGAACTTGATTCTTTAGTAACTAAAATCCTCCGGACATGATGAGGAAGCCGGCCAGTTTTTCGTTGGTCTCCCGCAGTCGCTTCGACAGGGTCTTGGTGAACACCCAGAGCAGCTTGTAGCCCAGGTCCCGGTCCATGATCAGGATCTTGTCGAGATCGGTCTTGTTGATGGCGAGAAGCTCGACATCGCTGTTGGCAATGGCATTGGCCGAACGGGGGAAGTTGTCGATCAGCGACATCTCACCGAAATAGTCCCCGGGCTTCAGCACCGCCAGGGCCTCCTCGCCGATGTGGGGGATGAACTTGCTGATGCGGACCTGGCCCTTGATGATGATGTAGCACCGGTCGCCGACCTCTCCCTCTTTGAGGATGACCGTGTCCTTGGCCGCGTTCTCGGATCGGCAGATCTTCTCGATCTTGGCCAGCTCGTGCTCCAGGAGCGTCTCGAACAGACTGACCTTCTTCAGCAGCTGGATCATAGGTGCCTCCCTGTCTGCGGAGCAGACAGTCCGTTCGCTTGCAGGCATGCAGGCCTGTCAGCTTGCAAGCTGGTTCAGTATCTGCTCCGTTCCATCTCGAACGCGTTCCGGATGAGCTCCACCTTGTCGCCGTCCGCGCCGCTGATCGCGACCACGTCGAAGCGGCAGGGCATCTGGTGAAGCTTCTTGTGCTTCAGGTAGCCCAGCGCTGCCTTGACCATGCGCTCCTGCTTTCGCCGGTCCACGGCCAGTTCGGGCGCGCCATAGGCGTTGCTCGTCCGCGTCTTCACTTCCACGAACACCAGCGTGTCCCCGTCCAGGGCGATCAGGTCGAGCTCCCCCTGGGGCGCCGTATAGTTGCGCTCCAGGATGGTGTATCCCCGGTCGGCAAGATGTTTCGCAGCACGGTCCTCGCCTGATCGTCCCAGCAGCTTCCCGAGCAGGCTCACCGGGACCCCGCCCGAAGCATGTCCGCGACCGGCTGGAATGTTCTGCGGTGCGCGTCGCAGGGACCGTGGAGACGGATCAGCTCGATGTGCTCCTTCGTTCCGTAGCCTTTGTGCTTCCGAAAATTATACTGGGGAAACCGCTCGTGCAGGTCATGCATCAACCGGTCGCGGGTCACCTTGGCCAGGATGGACGCCGCCGCGATGGAGTGGCTGAGGCAGTCCCCCTTGATGATCGGTCTCTGCGGTAGGGGAATTCGCGGAAGGGTGAAGTTGCCGTCGATGAGAAGATGGTCCGGTGCCGGGGTGATGGCTTCGAGGGCCTGTTCCATGGCGATGATGGAGGCCTCGCGGATATTGACCTCATCGATGGTACGCTCGTCAACGATCCCGATGCCGTAGGCGATCGCGGAGCCGGTGATCTGCGAGTACAGCCTTTCCCGCTGGTCCTCGCTCAACTGCTTCGAGTCCTTGACGCCGGGTATCAGCAGGCCTTCGGGAAGCACCACGGCCGCTGCCACGACCGGGCCTGCCAGCGGACCCCTGCCTGCCTCATCCAGGCCCGCGATGCGGAGGGCGCCGGCCTTACGCGCGCTTCGCTCAAAAAAAAGGAGGTCGCACGCACCCGCGGGCAAATCCGCCCTGCCGTTTAATCGGACATCGCGCGGACGGGCGCCTTCACGGGGCATGGGGACCTCGATCAGATTACAATTTAAAGTTCAACGTTACGCGTTCAAGGAGAACACCTTAAACCTTAGACCTTGAACCTTGAATGCAGTTCTTACTTCGCCTGCTCGGCGGACTGGTCAGCGCCGGCCACCGCGGCATAGGTGCGTTCCTTCTCCTTGATCCGGGCGGCCTTGCCGCGCAGCTCGCGGAGGAANNGAGCCGGAGCCCTGGCGGCCGATCACCACGCCCTCGAAGATCTGGATCCTTTCCTTGTCGCCTTCCACGACCTTCGCGTGGACCTTGACGGTGTCCCCCACGCGGAAGCTCGGGATCCCCTGCTTCAGCTGGGGCTTCTCGATGGCATTGAGAATGGTGATGTTCATGGTAAACCTCCTGATTCAAGTGCGGAATGCGGAGTGCGGAATGCGGAACTCAGTTCCCCCTATCGCAACCGGCATCCCTAGTCTTAGGGTAAATTATATTCCTTCTTGAGCTCTTCGAGAACTCTTGTATCTTCCTTCGTCAGGTCCGCGGTCTCCAGCAGGTCCGGCCGCTTGAGGAGCGTGGCCCG
Organism: Nitrospirota bacterium; assembly: GCA_017885365.1. The sequence continues at coordinate 1,763 of JAFNGD010000385.1, read as the reverse complement.
GAGGGACTCGCGCCGACGCCACTTCATGATCGCGTCATGGTTCCCGGAGAGCAGGACATCGGGAACCTGCATGCCCCGGAACTCTGCCGGCCG
>JAFNGD010000385.1:0-1656 GCA_017885365.1 Nitrospirota bacterium | reverse complement strand
CGATCACCACCAGCGCTGCAAGCTCGCCGCCGGTCAGTACGTAGTCCCCGACGGAAAGTTCTTCGTCCACCAGGGCGTCCTTCACCCGCTCGTCGATGGCCTCGTAGTGCCCGCAGAGCAGGATGATCCTGCGCCGTTCCCGGGAGAGCCGCTCCGCATACCGCTGGTCGAACAGCGTTCCCTGCGGCGAAAGCAGGACCGTGAAGAAGCCGTCGCCGGGGGACGCGGCCTTCACCGCATCAACAGCCCTGAAGATAGGTTCCGGCTTCAGAACCATGCCCGCTTCGCCGCCGTACGGGCTGTCGTCCGTCCTTCGGTGTTTATCTTCCGTATAGTCCCGGATGTTCCAGGTCCGGACGGCGAGATGCCCCTTTTCCCGCCCGCGCTTCAAAATGCTTTCATTGAGCGGCCCGGACAGGATCCCCGGAAACAGGGTGAGCACTTCGAAGTTCAGCTTCATCATGGCTCATAGCTGATAGCTGATAGCTCATAGCCGATGGCATAGTGCCAAAAGCTATGACCCATGAGCTATGAGCTGTTTCAGTCCAGCAGGCCTTCCATCACGCGGATGACCATGCGTTTTGCTGCGCGGTCGACCTGCCGGATGACTTCCTTCGTCGCCGGCAGGTACACTTCCTTTTTGCCTGCCTTCATCACATACACGTCGTTGCTGCCGGTCTCGAAGATGTCCACGATCGTGCCGAGCTTCTCGCCGGCCTCGGTGAGGACCTCCATGCCGATGAGCTCAAACCAGTAATACTGCCCTGCGGGCAGCGGGACTGTCTCTTCCTGAGGGACCTGCACCAGCCAGCCGTTCAGCTCCCGCGCCTTCTCCGGGTTGTCATACCCCTTGAGGAGAAGCACCGGGGTCCCATCCATATACCGCACCGACCTGACCGTGCATTCCCTGCTCTCCCCGCGGGAAGAGGTCAGGTACACCCGGTGCAGTTTCGAGAAACGCTCCGGATGGTCCGTCAGGGGCCCGATCTTGATCTCGCCCTTGACGCCATGGGTCTTCTGCACCTTGCCGATGGTGATGAGCATACGATGCATGCCCCTGACCTTATATCCTCTCCCCTCGCGGGAGAGGGCAGGGTGAGGGGGCCGCATTCCGCAAATTCGAAATTACTTCGCGGCGGCGAACTGCTTCATGATCCCCACCTTGGAAAGCAGGGACTTCACCGTGTCGGTGGGGACAGCGCCCTTCTTGAGCCAGTCCAGGGCCTTCCCCTCGTCAATCTTCACCGGGGCGTCCTTCTTGATCGGATCGTAGGTCCCGATCTCCTCGATTAAGCGTCCGTCGCGCGGCGAACGGGAATCAGCGACGATAACCCGGTAGAACGGCTTCTTGTGGGTTCCTATCCTCTTGAGCCTTATCTTTACAGCCATGTTTCACCTCTTTCTTCTTGAAAAAATTATCTGATGTTCTGCCACGAAGGCACCAAGTCACAAAGGACTTCACCGGCAACTGCTTCTTACTTCCTTCGTGTCTTCGTGTCTTTGTGGCAAGTATTTGTTATATCAGAACGGCCGCCTGCCGCCGAACATCCGGCCCATGTCCTTCATCTTGCCGCCCTTCATCATCTTCATCATCTTCTGCATCTCGACGAACTGCTTCAGGAGCCGGTTCACGTCCTGCACCTGGGTGCCGCTGCC
>JAFNGD010000384.1 GCA_017885365.1 Nitrospirota bacterium | reverse complement strand
TCCACGTCCCGGTTGATCTTCTGCTTCATCTCGCGGATCTCGACGATGGCGCCGAAGTCCAGGTATTTCCGGTACACGAAGGGCGTGATACGCTCCAGGAACTCCCGTCCCACCGCCTCGTCGCCCGCAACGGGGCGGGCCTTGATCAGCGCCGAGCGCTCCCAGGTCTGGCCCCAGGACTCATAATAGATCTCGTAGCCGCCGAGGCTCTGCGCCAGCGGACCCCGCTGGCCTTCGGGCCGGAGCCGGAGGTCCACGCGGAACACGAACCCGTCGGCAGTGTTCTGGCCGATGGCCGCGCTCACCTTCTCCGCCAGCTTGACGAAGTACTGGTGGTTCGAGATGCGGTTCGCCGGGGCTCCGTCCGTTCCGGGAACACCCTCGGTCTCTCCGTCGGCGGTATAGACGTACATGAGGTCGATGTCCGAGCTGAAATTGAGCTCTTTGCCGCCCAGCTTGCCCATGCCGATCACCGCGAATCCCGCGGTCTGTTTAGAGCCATCCTCGCGCTGAATGAGAGGAGCCCCGAACCTGTTGCGGAGCTCGGCGTCCGCCCGCTCGTATGCGGCCTGGAGGCAGACCTCTGCCAGATTCGAAAGCTCGGTCACGGTCTCGGTCAGGTCCGCCCTGCCCAGGAGGTCCCGCAGCCCGATGCGGAGCATCTCCTGCTTTCGGAACAGCCTGAGCCTGCGGAACAGGTCCTCGTCTCTCGTCAATCCCTGCAGCATTGCGGCGAGCCGGTCTGCAAGGAGCTCTTTATCGGCAGGATGAGCAAGGTAGGCGGGATGGCACAGGAGCCGGAATGTCGCTGATGCCGTTGCGATACAATGGGAGGCGAGGAACCTGCTTGCCCCGAAGAGCACGATCAGGTCCATGAGCACGGCCGGCCGCTCCTTCACCTCAATGATGAACTGCGACACCGGATCGATCTCGTTCAGGAACCGCTCGAGATGGTTCAGCGCCATGTCCGGGTCGCCGCTCCGCTTGAGCGAGCGCAGGAGTGAGGGAAGGAGCTCAGCAAAGGCGTCGGGGCCCAGCCGCTTCCGGACCAGTTCCAGGTTCCTGAGCGCCTGGCCGGCGTCCTGGAAGCCGGCTGCGGAAAGGACGGCGGGACCGATCGATATTTCGTTGTTATTGGACACGATTTATATTATACTGACATGCACTGGCAGACACAAGGAAAAGGCTTTTCTAGACCACAGATAAACACAGATACATGCAATGCCGGAGAAAGCAGTATCAGCTGAAAACCAGGCCCTCGTTCTTGCTTTCACGCATCCTCGTTGGTCCCCGACAGCAGGCTTAAAGATCTTTCCTGTCGTTATCTGTGTCGCCTAGAGGCGCCTACTGTTGGCCATCTGTGGTTGCAGAGCCAATCCTATCTTCTCCGTGTGGTACTGTCGTTTGATGAAAGAACTTCGCGACAACCAGCGCTGCTACGTCTGCGGGAAGGACAATCCCGCGGGACTCCAGGTCGCCTTTGAGATCGACAAGACCAGCCGCACCATCATTGGCCGCTTCACGCCGAGGCCGGAGCATGAGGGGTGGGTGGGCATCGTGCACGGCGGCATTGTGGCGACCCTGCTCGATGAGGCCATGGTCAAGCTCGCGGCCCACCTCGGCATTCCCGCGGTCAGCGCTGAGATCACGGTGAAGTTCAAGGCCCCGGCAGCTCCCGGAGAAGAGCTTGTCGTCTCGGGGAAGATCGTGAAGGAGGCCAACCGGCTGATCGAGACTGAGGCAACGGTCATGCGCGGTCCGGTCGTGATCGGCGAAGCGAAAGGAAAACTGCTGAAAGTCAAAACCTGATAAATTTATTCACCGCAGAGAACGCTGAGAACGCAGAGATGGAATATTAACAATTTCTTCAGAATCAAATTCCTCCGCGGTCTCTGCGCCCTCTGCGGTAAAACACGCCTATGAAACCAACGAAAAAAGAGTTCATCCACTTCTTCAAGTCCCGCTCCGGCAAGGCGCTCCTGGTGCGCGAGATCATGCGCCAGTTCAAGCTCAAGGCCGACGACCGGCATGACCTCAAACAGATGCTCGCCGGGCTCGTTGCTGAAGGCCACATCGTGAAGTCCCGCGGGAACCGCTATGGCGCAGCCGGAAAGGCCGCGAAGGAGGTCCTCGAACAGGGCCTCTTCCAGGCCCATCCCTCGGGCTTCGGGTTCGTCATGCCGGGGATCAAGGGCAAGACGGACGTGTTCGTGCCCGCGGCAGGCCGCCGGGACGCCATGGACGGCGACACGGTGACGGTACGGGTATCGCCGCCCGCAGGGAAGAGGAAGGCCACGGGCAAGCGCGAAGGCGTCATCATCGAGGTCCTCGAGCGCGGCCACACGAAGATCGTGGGCACCTTCGAGCCGGGCGTGACGAAGGGCGGCGTCATCGGGCTCGTATCGCCCACCAACCAGCGCATCACGCAAAACCTCGTCATAGGCGCGGGAAACGCGGGCGGGGCCAGGCCAGGCGACCTGGTCTCCGCCGCGATCGTCACCTATCCTTCCCACGGCCATCCGGCGGAGGGGAAGATCACCCGCGTCATCGGCCGGCCGGGCGACCCCGGCATCGAGTCCGATCTCATCATCGAGGAACACGAATTGCCGGTGGCATTCACCCCGGCGGCCGTGGCCGAGGCAAAGGCCATCCCCCAGGAGGTCTCCGCGGCCATGCGGAAGGGCCGCCGGGACCTGCGCGACCTCCCGACGGTCACCATCGACGGCGAGAAGGCCCGGGACTTCGACGATGCTGTCTCCATCGAGAAGTACCGCGGAGGCTGGCGCCTGTGGGTCCACATCGCCGATGTGGCCCAGTATGTGCGGGATGGCTCCCTCCTCGACCAGGAGGCCTACGAGCGCGCCACCAGCGTCTACCTGCCCGCCCGCGCCATCCCCATGCTGCCCGAACAGCTCTCGAACGGCATCTGCAGCCTGAACCCGCAGGTCGACCGGCTCACCTTGACGGCGGAGATGGACTTCGACGAGAACGGCGCCATGGTGCGTCACGACCTCTACGAGAGCGTCATCAACAGCAACGAGCGCATGACCTACACGTCCGTCCGCCAGATCCTCGTGGACCGGGACCAGCAGATGCGGAAACGGTACGAGCCCCTCCTCCACCAGTTCGAGCTCATGGCCGAGCTCATGGAGGTCCTGCGTACGAAGCGCTCCAAGCGCGGCAGCATCGACTTCGACCTGCCCGAGCCCGAGATCATCCTGGATATCCAGGGCCAGATGACGGACATCGTCCGCGCGGAACGCAACATGGCGCACCAGCTCGTCGAGGAGTTCATGCTCGCGGCGAACGAGACCGTGGCAGGCCACATCGAGAAGCTGGAGGTGCCGCTTATCTACCGCGTCCACGAGGAGCCGGCAGAGGAGAAACTGGCGGACCTCGTCGATTTCCTGGCCACCCTCGGGATCACCCTCCCGCCCGCGGGGAAGCTCAAGCCCAGCAACATCCAGAAGGCCATCGCCTCGGTAAGGGGCACGCCAGAAGAAGCCCTGGTGAACACCGTGGTGCTCCGCACCATGAAGCAGGCTCGGTATTCCGAGGAGAACATCGGGCATTTCGGCCTGGCCGCCGAGACCTACACCCACTTCACCTCGCCGATCCGGCGCTACCCGGACCTGATCGTCCACCG
>JAFNGD010000383.1 GCA_017885365.1 Nitrospirota bacterium | reverse complement strand
TCGTCCTGCACGAAGGGCAGGATATTGTAGCGGACCTTGATGGCCCGGACCGCGTCCCACGCCTGATAAGGCGTCTCCGCGGCCACAGCCGCTACGACTTCCCCCTCGAAGCGGCACTGCGGGTCGAAGAGCTTCGTCTTCACGTCAGGCGACCAGGGCCACAGGATGTCCGCGTCCTTGTCCGCCCCGGTCATGACGGCGCGCACCCCGACCATAGCCCTCGCGTCCTTTGCGTCGACGCTGGTGACCACGGCGTTCGGGTGGGGACAGCGGAGCAGAGCGCAGAAGAGCATGTCCGGCAGGATGACGTCCGAGGGATAGACCGCCTTGCCGCTCACCCGTTCATAGGCGTCCACGCGGGGCAGCGGCTTGCCCACGACCTTCGTGGCCTGCCAGGGCTTCGCGCCGCTCGTAGGTCTCGGTGTTTCCGGCACCGGAATGTTCTGCGCGTAGTAAAGCTCTTTCTCGTCCCTTTTCATGGCGTACCTCGATCGTATCGTATGGCATGATCACAGCCGTTACGTGCGCTTCAGCTCCGAGGCCTTCAGCGCGGCATTGAATATATGTTTATAGGCTCCGCACCGGCAGAGGTTGCCGCTCACGCCGAGCCGGACCTCGTCCAGCGACGGCTTCGGGTTCCTGCGCAGCAGCCCCTCCACCGACAGGATCTGGCCCGGCGTGCAGTAGCCGCACTGGAAGGCGTCGTGCTCCTTGAAGGCCTGCTGAACGTGCCCGAGTTCCTCGCCCTGCATGAGCCCTTCCAGCGTCGTGATCTTCCTGCCCTCGGCCTCCACGGCCAGGGTCATGCAGGCGTACCGCGGCACGTCGTCGATCAGCACGGTGCAGGCGCCGCACTCGCCGCGCTCGCAGCCCACCTTGGTGCCCGTCAGCCCCAGGCCTTCGCGCAGCACGTAGAGCAGCGACCATCGCGGCTCGACGAGCAGGCGGTACTTGCGGCCGTTGATCTCGAGCGTCACCTTCGCCAGCTCGCCGCGCTCGGTCATTTCCGCCTCGGCGGCAGGAGATGCAGGGAGCTTGTCGGCAACGACCAGCGTCACGGCGCCGGTGCCGATGGTCGTCAGGAACCCGCGGCGAGTCATCCCACGCTCTGTTTCGCTCATTTCCTGTTCATCGCTGCGTTTCTTCTTCCCGTCTTTCTTCATATCCTTCTCCTTCGCTGCGCGTCCCGCAACAGCCTACTTCCGGTTGTCCAGGCTGAGCGGCCCGGAGCCGAAATGCGCGATGAGCAGCGCCGCGCCCAGCATGGAGACGTTCTTCATGAACATGATCTGCTGCATCTGCGCCATGTTGGGGTCGGTCATGGCCCAGAAGTTGTGCATCATGACCGTGACCGGCACCAGAAAGAGCACGATCAGCCAGCCGCCCCATTTCGCCTTGTAGCCCAGCGCGATGCTCAGGCCTCCGGCCAAGGCAATGATGCCCGAGAGCGGCACGGCGATGGACGCCAGCGGCACGCCCTTGCTCGCCGCATAGGCGATGGTGTTCGCCGTGAAATGCCCTGGCCCGGCCATCACGAAGATCAGCGCATACAGTATCCTCCCCAGCAATACCAGATAGTTCATATTCCCTCCTTATTCCGTACGGTGCATTATGGCCACTGGTCGCACCGGTCAGCCCTCGTCGAGAATGGCCCGCAGCCGCTCAGCATAGTGTTTTCCCCCTGCGTCGTCCGTCACGATCTCGATGTCCTGAGGCCGCGACACGCCCAGCCCCAGCTCCACGGCGCGAGCTATCTGCTCCTGCTCGAAGATTCTTTTCTCCATGATCGCCTGGTTGCTGCCCAGCTCCCTGAGGATGGCAATGCCGACGGCGTCGATGGCGATCCGGTCGGTCCCGGCCAGGATGACATCGGCTTTCCTTCTCGTCCCCTTTCCCGGCCCGCCGTCCACGAAGGCCTCGATACCGTCCAGCAGGATGAGCGACGGCGTGTAGGCCTGGTTGATCTCGGCGATCATCTTGCGCATGCTCAGGAAGGAGGTATGAAGCTCGGTCATGTTCCGCTTGCGCGTGACGCCCACGGAGAGCTTCAGGGACATGGTAAAGACGCCGCCGAAACCGTGGGTCTTGAGGCAGCACGTCGTGACCACGCAGGGCGACTCCACGACGGGCCGGGCAACCTCGAAGCCGTTCCGCCAGTTGCTCTTCTCGGGCGTGATCCGCACCCAGTCGGCAGGAGGGAGCTTCTCGAAGTCGATCAGCCCAACGCCGAGCTTTTCGCAGAGCTCATAGATGCCCTTGTCCTTCATGACGTCGGCAGTGTCCGGCGGACCGCTCCGCTCGCCGATGGTGATGCTTGTTGCGCCCATGGTCTTGAGCTGAAGAATAAGGTGGGTCAGCGTGTCGTTGTGCGTCGAGCCGGGGAAGGGGTCCGCGGTGTTGAAGTTCGGCTTGAGCAGCACGTCCTTCCCCTTCGCCGGGTTGATGCCGAGCAGGTCGACGGCCCGCTGGATGCCGCTTGCGCGGTCCGCGGTCCTGATGAGCGAGACCTTCGTCTTCCCCTGCTTTTTTTCGCGATGTTTCTGCGGCGCCACGCCCGTCCCTCCCCGTATGTCTGTTGCCGCCAGGGCCAGACCCGCTCCCGCAGCGATCAGGAACTCACGCCGGTCCATGCCCTGTGCCTCCCCTATTTCTTCGGATAGCCGATTGTCTGGGCGAGGATGATCTTCTGGTCGGGCCGCAGCCGCATAGCCTTCGCCAGGGCCTCCCGGTCAACCGACCCGCGCACCACCGTTGCCAGCCCCTCGGAGGCGCAGAACAAGTAGACGTTCTCGCTGATGAAACCCGTGTCTGCGGCTGAGTAAAGGTCCTTCTCATCCTTCGAAGCCCTATCCATGCGGCCGAGGTCCGCCACGTAAATGAGGTTCACGGGCGCATCGGCAACGAAGGGCTGGCGGCCGGTCAGGGCACGGATGTCCCCGGCGAGCACCGGCTGGAGCACATGGGTCTTCGCCTCGTAGACATACAGTCCCTCGACCATAGCGACATAGATATCGATCTCCTGGCGGTTCATGGCAGAGGGCGCGGTCCGGTGTCCGTTCTCCGGCCGGTTGATGCCGAACGCTGCCCAGAGAAGGTTGGAAAGCACCTGCGGGGATAGCTTCTCGGAGCTGAACGAGCGGGACGTGCTCCGGTCCTTCAGCACCTGCATGAGCGGACGGCCGCCGGTCGTCTGCGGCTGGGAGAGCGATACCGGTTTGAGCGGCTCAGCGGCGGCTGCTCCGAGAAACAAGAGCGCAAGGACAGTCGACGCGAACAGCGGTGCAGTGTTCATGGCTAGCCTCCTCGCGGACGGGCAGCGGAACTGAATGGATATAGTATAGCAAACCATTGCCAGGGTAACCTGCGGAATGCAATCAACTGTTGCTATTGGGAGGGAAAAGTGGGATTATATGATATACTTACAAAGTAGGAATGGACAAGCCGCAAAGACCTGCGTCTTTGCGGCTTTTTCTTTTTTATGCTCGGCACAGCCGATCGGAGGGGTCATGATACGCAAGCAAAGCTACCGGGAACAACTTGAAGCAAAAAAGAACATCATGCTGGCCGCAGGCCTCGTCTCGGAACGCTTTCCCGGCGTGTCGAACATCGAGTTCCGCATGACCTATTACCAGAAGACCGCGGACCCGGTCCTGATGAAGCGAACCGTCAGCTTCACTCCCACGAATTACGCCTTCTTCCGCCTGGAATGCATGCGCGAAGAATGCAGTAACGGCGGCTTCGATCTTGCCCCTGTCGTCGCCTCCCTGGTGAAGAACCGGAAGCCCTCGGTCAAGGGGAACATCAACTGTCACGGCAAGACCGAGACCCTCGGCCACGGCCACGCCAGCATCGCCTACGAGATCAACATCCAGTACAGCAAGAACGGGAAAAAGAGCTCTTCCTGAACCGATCGTTTCATTGCTTCGGCAGCAACCGGTAAGCAACGCCCGCCCCGTGTTCTGAACCCGGGAACCGGACCGTGGGTCCTTCCTACCCTACTCCGCACTCCGAATTCCGCAATTGCACCTATTCCCACCGGAAGATCAGCGATCCGATTGCCAGAAAGACCGCGCTCATGAGCGAGAGCACGACAAGGTGCGGCGCTATCTCGGCCATCCCGGCGCCCTCGGTCATGATCGCCCGCGCCCCGTCCACGATATGCGTGAGCGGAAGGAACTGGGAGATCCTCTGGACGACCGGGTTCGTGCCTTCCAGGGAGAACCACACTCCGGAGAGCAGCATCATGGGCCAGGTGATCAGGTTCAGGATGCCGCCTGCAAGCTCCTCGCTCGAAAGCCGCGCAGAGACCAGCAGGCCGCACGAGATCAGGCAGACCGCGCCGAGCATAGTCAGGAGGAAGAGGCTGGCATAGGAGCCGCGCATCTCGAACTGGATGAAGTAGTTGCAGCCGGCATAGACCGCGACCGTGATGGCCAGGATCAGGATCAGGCGCGACGTCATCTGNNCAGCTGAACATCATGTTCATGGCCAGCACGCCCGGCACGACCCAGTCAACGTAGCGGATCTTCCTGCCCTGCACCTCCACCCGCTGGAACCCCTTTGCTTTTTCGCCGCCCAGGATGCGCTCGAGCAGGTAGCCGTTGGGCGACGTGCCGTTCACCCAGTAACGCCTGCCTTCACGCACATCGACCAGCATGTCGATCTGGAAGTGCTCCACCTTGTCGATGGCCTTGTCGAGGTCGGTGATGGGAATGAACTGAATGTATCGTGTGGAAAAAAACCCGCTGTCCCGGGAGCCCAGGCGCGCAGGGTCACCCAAGACGCCCACCTTGTACAGGGGCTTCTCGTCGCCCGAGAACACGACAGCGAACCCCAGCACGAGCAGGAGCGGGAACAGGATGTTCCAGCCCAGGGACGACNNGTCCCGGATGAACTCCATGTTCCGGGCATGCATGACAGCGAGAAATTTTTTCATAGCGTTATCATTATCAATTCAACATCTGCCACAGAGACACAGAGGCACAGAGAATTTCTTTTAATGCTGAGTAAGTGCATTTTTTCATGCTCTGCAGTGATCAAGGCTTTAAACCTTGAACGTTGAACCTCGAATTGCTCTCCCCCTATCCCCTTGTCTCCCCGTCCCCGCGTCCCTTTTTTCATCCCCTCAGGTCCTTACCCGTCAATGCGATGAACAGGTCCTCGAGGTTCCAGGACCGCATCTTCATCCGCGACAGGGACACGCCACGCTCCAGCAGCAGCTTCACGGTCCGGTCCACGTCGTTCGTCTGGACCTCGACCTCGCTGTCCCGCCGCACCACAGGCTCCGGAAGACCGTCGAGCCTTCCCCCCACGTCCTCCTTCGGGAACTGCAGGATCACGGTCCCGAAATGCTCCCGGAGCAGTTGCTGCGGCGTTCCCCGGGCGATGAACCGCCCCCGGTCCATGATTGCGATCTCGTCGCACAGCTCGTAGGCCTCTTCCATATAATGCGTCGTGAGCACGATGGTCCTGCCCTCGGCCTTGATCATGCGGATGAGGTCCCAGAAGTTCCGGCGCGCCTGGGGGTCGAGCCCCGTCGT
>JAFNGD010000382.1 GCA_017885365.1 Nitrospirota bacterium | reverse complement strand
GTCCAGACCATGTTCCTGCCGCTGAAGGTGGATTCGAGCTCCTTCTTCTTCTGGTAGGGCTCAGGCCGGGCGGAATAGTTCTCGAGCTTCAGTACGACGGCATAGTAGATATGGAGGGACACGATGACCAGCAGCGCGAGCCGGACGGCCCATACGAGGAAGGGGAGGGCATGGAGCCCGGCCGCGTAAGCGTTCAGCTTGTCGAAATAGACGGTCGAGTTGCCGGCCACGTGGCCGAGCGCGAAGAGGACCATCATCTGGCCGGTGACGGCCATCACGAGCTTTCTGCCGACTGAAGAGGTGGGGAGCATGGAAAGATATCCTTACTCTATTTCAAGGTCAACTGCAGAACATTTTATCACAGAGGAAACAGAGGTCACGGAGAAAGTCTTTTAAAAAAGAGGAACACGGGAATACAGGACAGGTGTCTGGCCCCTCTCTGTGTTCATCGGTGGTTACATCGTACCTTCCCGTGTCTCCGTGTCAGCTCTTTTGTTCTTCCGCAATGCCGCCTTCCGTCATCGGTCTCGGGTCGAGCAGGCGGTCCAGCTCCTTTTTCGACAGGTCGGTCATCTCCGCGGCGACGTCTTTCACGGACCTGCCTTCCGCATAGGCCTTCTTTGCGATCTGCGCGGCCTTGTCGTACCCGATGACGGGATTGAGCGCCGTCACGAGGATCGGGTTCTGGTCCACGAGGCCTGCGATGCGCTCCCGGTTCACGGTGAAGCCGGCGACGGCCTTGTCCGCGAGGAGCCGCGCCCCATTCGCCAGCAGCGTGATGGACTGGAGCAGGTTATGAGCGATCACGGGCATCATCACGTTCAGCTGGAAGTTGCCGTGCTGGTTCGAAATGGTGATGACCACGTCGTTCCCGGTCACCTGGGCGCAGACCATCATCACGGACTCGCAGATCACGGGGTTCACCTTGCCGGGCATGATGCTGGACCCCGGCTGGAGCGACGGAAGCGCAATCTCGCCGAGACCGGCGATAGGGCCGCTGTTCATCCACCGCAGGTCGTTGGCGATCTTCATGAGCGACGAGGCCGTAGCCTTGAGATGGCCGGAGAGTTCGACCGCCGTATCCATGACCGCCTGGGCCGCGAAGTGGTCCTTTGCCTCCTGGAAGGGGATGCCCGTGCGCCCGGCAAGCCTGCCGGCAACGATCGCGCCGAATTCCTTCGGCGCGTTGATGCCCGTGCCCACGGCAGTGCCGCCGATGGCGAGGCGCGCGAGTCGCGGCAGGCAGGACTCTACGCGTTCGATGCCCTGCTGCACCGCGTACGCCCAGCCGCCGATCTCCTGGCCCATCCGGACCGGCATGGCGTCCATGAGGTGCGTGCGGCCGGTCTTGACGACGTCGGTGAGTTCCGCTTCGCGCTTTCTGAGCGCGCCGTGGAGACGGGTGAACGACGGCAGAAAGACCTCCTGCAGGTGAAGGTAGGCGCTCACGTGGATGGCGGCGGGGATCACGTCGTTCGACGACTGGCCCATGTTCACATGGTTGTTGGGATGGACGGTTGTTCCGCCGAGGATCTGCGATGCCCGTGCGGCGATTACCTCATTGGCGTTCATGTTCGTCGAGGTGCCCGAGCCGGTCTGGAAGATGTCGAGCGGGAAGTGACCGTCCCACGTCCCTTCGGCGACCTCGATGCTGGCGAGATGAATGGCGTTCGCGAGGTTTGCGTCGAGCAGACCCATGCCCGCGTTCACCTCGGCAGCAACGGCCTTGATGAGGCCGAGCGCCCGGATGAAGACTCGCGGGAAGCGGATGCCGCTCACCGGGAAGTTCTCCACGGCCCGCTGGGTCTGGGCGCCGTAGAGCGCGTCCACGGGGACCTTCACTTCGCCGAGGGAGTCTTTTTCAATTCTGAAATCAGTCATAGGGCAGTCGTAAGGCAGTCATGAAGCAGTCGAGGATCAGTCATAATTCAGTCAAGAAGCAGTCACAAAGACAGTCGATAGTTAGTCGGTATTAAGGTACTGCATGAAGCCGGTGATCAACTTCCCTGTGTCCATAGCAACGTCATAGGCTTCTTGGAAATCCTTCTTTGTAATATATAGTCAAGATCCAATGCCGCATAGAGCTGGCTCTGAACTTCAGCTGCGGAGCCGAGAGCTATGCTGAGAAATCGTTTGAATTCCTTATCACCCCTCCGTGCAAATCCTTCGGCGATATTGCTCATAACAGATACTGACGCTCGCCTGATCTGGTCCCTTAAACCGAAGTCCTTGCCGAGCTTTGTCGTGGGAGTGGATAGACGGTAGACCGTTTTGACCAAATCACGCGCCTTTTGCCAAGCCTTAATATCTTCGAAGCGTTCTATTGTTGCCATTGGGTGCTATTATGCTTTTGTTAGACTGTTTTTCGACTGCCTTACGACTGCTGTATGACTGTTATTTGACTGCACCTCGACTATTTCTCCGCCAGCCCCGTCTTTCTCGCCGCTTCGGAAACGGCATGGGCCACGGCGTGGACCACGCGCTTGTCGAAGGGGCTCGGGATGATGTAGTCCTCGTGCAGCTCGTCGGCCTTCACCATGTGGGCGATGGCCTCGGCGGCGGCGAGCTTCACCTCCTCGTTCACACCCTTCGCTTGCACATCGAGGAGCCCCCGGAAGATGCCGGGGTAGCTTAGCATGTTGTTGATCTGGTTCGGGAAGTCCGACCGGCCCGTGGCCAGGACCTTCACGAGCGGGAGCGCCACTTCGGGCGCGATCTCCGGATCCGGGTTGGCCAGGGCGAAGACCACGGGGTTCTTCGCCATGCGCCGGATGTCGTCGGCCTTGATGACGTTCGGCGCCGAAACGCCGATGAACACGTCGGCGCTCTTCATGGCGTCGCCGATGGTACCCTTGAGCTTCCGGGGGTTGGTCATCTTCGCCAGCGCCGTGAGATGGCGGTCCATGCCCTGCCGTCGGCCCGGGTAGACCAAGCCATACTTGTCGCAGATCGTGATGTCCTTAACACCGTAGGCGAGCAGGATCTTCGCTATTGCGGTCCCGGCAGCGCCGGCGCCGACCATGGCGACGCGGTACTTCCGGATGTTCTTCTTGAGCAGGCGGCCGACGTTGATGAGCGCAGAGAGCACGACCACGGCGGTGCCGTGCTGGTCGTCGTGGATGACCGGCATGGGCAGCGCCTTCCGGAGCCGCATCTCGATATCGAAGCACCGGGGGGCCGAGATGTCCTCGAGGTTGATGCCGCCGAAGGGCGTGGCGATGTTCTTGACCGTGGCGACGATCTCATCGGGGTCCTTGGTCCGGAGCGCGATGGGGAAGGCGTCGATGTCCGCGAACTCCTTGAAGATCATCGCCTTGCCTTCCATGACGGGCATGGCCGCATCCGGCCCGATGTCGCCCAGGCCGAGGACTGCCGTGCCGTCGGTGATGATGGCAACGGTGTTCCGCTTGATGGTGTACCGGTAGACGTGCTCGGGATTGTCATGGATGTCCATGCAGACCCGCGCCACGCCGGGGGTATAGACCTGGGAAAGGTCGTTGCGGTCGCGGATCGGCATCTTGCTGCGGATCTCGATCTTGCCGCCTTCATGCGCCGTGAAGGTCCGGTCCATGGTCCGGACGACCTTGACGCCGCCCACATTCTTGATGGCCTTGACGATCTCTTTCTCGTGTTCTGCGTCCCGGGCGTCCACGGTCACGTCGCGGATGATCTTGCCGCGCTCGACGCGCACGATGTCCACGGCGCCCAGGTTCCCGCCGGTCATACCGATGGCCATGGCGATCTGGGCGAATTTGCCGATGACATTGTCGATCTCGAGCCGGATCTGGATGCTGTAGCAGGGGCTGGTGGTGCAGACGGCTGGGGAAGGCATGGGAACGCTCCTTCGGACAGGGGGCGGGTACAGTGAAGCGCCCGCGATCGTGCTGAGAAGTACGGTAACAGGGATTGATTTCTTTGTCAAGGCACTTTGCGTCGCGGAGCCTTGATTTTCACGCGGTTCTGGGGTAGGCTCACTCTAGACGGTGATGAGCGCCGTCACGGGGAGCATACCAATGGAGCGGAATCACGAACGTTTGCATCGCGACGAAAAGGACCTCCGCAGCGTCGGCATGACCGAGCTGCATGCCATCTACGCCGACCTCGGCCTGACGCAGGCCGAGCTCGACCTCCTGTCAGCGCCGCGCCGGTCGTTCACGGTCAGCTTTCCCGTGAAGACGGCAATGGGCGGCACGCGGATGTACACGGGCCACCGGGTGCAGTACAACGACGCCCGGGGCCCGGCCAAGGGAGGCATCCGCTTCCATCCCGAGATCGATGAGGCGCATACCAGCGAGCTGGCCTTTCTCATGGCGCTCAAATGCGCCGTGGCGAACATCCCCTTCGGCGGCGCCAAGGGTGGTGTCGCCGTCGACCCCCTGCAACTCACGCGCGGCGAGCTCGAGCTGATCACGCGAGGGTACATCCGCGCGATCGCTGATTTCATCGGGCCGTTCAAGGACATCCCGGCGCCGGACGTGTACACCGACGAGCAGATCATGGCGTGGATCCTCGATGAGTACGAGCGGATCAAGCGGGAGCATGTGCCCGCCGTGGTCACCGGCAAGCCGCCGGAACTGGGGGGCATCGTCGCGCGAAGATATTCCACCGCGCTCGGCGGCGCCCAGGTCCTTGAGCAGGCCATGAAAGAGCGGGGCATGGCAGCGCACGGGGCCCGCGTGGCGGTCCAGGGTTTCGGCAACGTGGGTGAGAACACAGCCCGCATCCTTCATCACTGGGGTTACACGATCATTGCCGTGAGCGACGTGAAGGGAGGCATCGTGAACGCCGCGGGACTGGATATCCCTTCGCTCCGGCAGCACAAGCACAGGACCGGCAGCGTCGCGGGGTTCCCGGGAGCGACGGCCCTATCCAATGAACAGCTCCTCGTGCTTGACTGCGATGTGCTCGTTCCCGCCGCGCTCTCGAACCAGCTCAACGAGGGCAATGCGCGCGACGTGCAGGCGAAGATCATCCTGGAGCTTGCCAATGCCCCGACGACCGCCAAGGCCGACGAGATATTCTACGGCCGGGACATCATGCTCCTGCCGGACATCCTGGCCAATGCCGGCGGCGTGGTGGTGAGCTATTTCGA
>JAFNGD010000381.1 GCA_017885365.1 Nitrospirota bacterium | reverse complement strand
GTGCGCCGCTGATCATCACCGGCATCAGCATAGGCAACGCATCACAGGCTCTGATCACCGCCTTAAACTGGGGCGGCGGCGGAAGCTGGTTCGACCAATTCGCGCAGACCAACAACTGCCCGAAATATGGCGCGGGGCTTGCACCCGGTGCATGCTGCACAGCCAGCGTGACGTTCAGGCCGACAACGGTGGGTGCGAAGCTCGCATCACTGGATGTAAATGTGGCCGGACCTGCAGTGTCCCAGTCCGTGGCACTCAGCGGTACGGGCGTCTCGCCGGTCACTCAGGTCTCACCGACATCGTTGGATTTTGGCAATGTGAAAGTCGGCAAGACCAGCCCGGCCCAGACGGTAACGTTGACCAACACGGGTACGGCGACACTGTTCTTAAAGAACATCAGCATAGTCGGCTGGGATCGGTCGCAGTTCGCGCAGACCGGCACCTGCCCGATCGACGCAGCAGGTATTGCTCCAGGCGCATCCTGCACGATCAACGTGACGTTCAAGCCGACGCATAAAGGCTCGAATTCAGCAACACTCTTTATCGATGCCAATGTTCCGGCGCTGGACAAGTATGTATCGCTCTCAGGCACGGGAAAGTAACGATCACCTCTCTTGCATGACCGATACACCAGTCGCCGGCCTTAGCCGCTCGCAAACAAGGATCTGAGCGGTAAGGCGCTCTAACGAAGCGAAGCAACGAAGAGGAGTAACCTAAGCGGGGAGGGAGCGATCCCTCCCCTTTTTTTGCACAAAACAATGTTCCCGCAGCTTGTGATCCCCATCGAGCCTGGGCAATTCGCCGTGATCTGCGCGGACCTTCGATCGCAGCCGGCTTGAATGACAGGAGGCTGCTCTCTTTGGGGGCCTCCCATTGCGGCCACTTGACAGTCCGGCCGGGTACCATTATAATTTTGAAAATTGACGGCCATTAGATCCGGATCGCGTCTTCCATCAGCCGCCGATCCGCTCACGCTGATGTCCGGGACATCTTATCGATCACGATATATTTTGCTGCCCTTCTGAAGGAGTCGACAATGAAAGTGCGAACGCGCCTCGTTCCTTTGTTCCTGCTTGCGGTGATCCTCATCCCGCCCGCAGGGGCTCCCGGTACCGCTGAAGCAGTATCGGACTATAAACGCAGCCTTGAGCGGTATACGCTCCCCGATGTGACCCTCATCAACCAGGAGGGAAAGAAGGTCAAGCTCCTGGCGCTGGTCAACAGCGGCAAACCCGTGGTCGTCGATTTCATTTACGGGACCTGCACGACCATCTGCCCCGTTCTTTCCGCGTCATTTGTCAACTTCCAGAACAGGCTCGGCGCCGATTCGACGAAAGCGCAGCTTATCTCGATCTCCATCGATCCTGATAATGATACGCCGGCGGTAATGAAAAAATACCTGAAGAACTACCGGGCCAGGCCGGGCTGGGATTTCCTGAGCGGCAGCCGGAAGGATATCGACAAGGTGATGAACGCCTTTGATGCGTATATTTCGAACAAGATGTCACACTACCCCATCATGTTCATGCGGGCGCCTGGCTCCGATCAGTGGGTGCGCATCTATGGGCTCATCGGAACGTCCGACTTCGTGAAGGAATATGAAAGGACTCAGCAGAAATGAACTATTCCCAATTCATACGGGCGGCGGCGCGGCTGATGGCTCGAGGGTCGATCATCATGATCGCTCTCCTGGCATCGGACAGGGGTATCGCCGCCACGGTTCAGCCGCTGATCAGCGGCCTATCTCCGGCAGAGGCGTTGAAGCTCGGCGAGCGCTTGTATCGTGAAGGCATCCTTCCTTCTGGGGAACCCACGCAAGCGTTTACCAATGGGGATACCCTCGTTGAAGGCACGGCGTTCAGCTGTGTGAGCTGCCACATGCGCAGCGGCCTGGGGTCCGTCGAGGGGTCCGTGTATTCCCCTCCGACGAACGGCAGGAAGCTGTTCATGTCATTTGACGGGGTCGCAGAGCCTGTTACGGCAGAAGACCTGTTCATGCTGCCCGGCTGGGTCCGCCCTTCCGTCCGGCGTATACCCTATTCGGACGCTTCGCTGGCAATGGCCCTGCGCGCGGGCGTCGATCCCGCCGGACGCGTATTGGGCAATGCCATGCCGCGCTATGCTTTGAGCGACGACGATACCGAGATCCTGATCCACTATCTGAAAAACCTTTCGGGACCGGTCTCGCCGGGAGTGACGCCTGACGAGATCCGGCTGGCCATGGTGGTCACCGAAGGCGTCGATCCGGCGGACCGGGACGTTGTGCTGAAGACCCTAAAGAGCGTTATCCAGTCGGTCAATACCCGGCCGGACCTGGTCCGCAAACTAACGATGGAATCATATCGCAAAAGGACCACCGGCGCCGCTATCACACCGGGAGAACGGGACCGCAGGGCCCGGACGTACACGCTGGATGTCTGGACCCTGACCGGCGCGCCGACGGGCTGGCCGGCCCAGCTCGAGACATACTACCGAAAGAAACCGGTCTTCGCCGTGCTCGGAGGGATCAGCGCAGGACCATGGCGGCCGGTCCACGAGTTCTGCGAGCGGAACGAGATCCCCTGCCTCTATCCGATCACCGACTATCCCGTCATNNCCGCGGCGCGGTATCTCGCCAGCATGCATGATGCTGATGAAAAGCTTTCGGTCATCCAGGTCCATACCGATGATCTCGCCGGCCGGACGCTGGCGGAGGGTTTCCGGTATACCTGGGAACAGCTGGGACGACCGCGGCCTCCCGAAGTGGCTGTTCCCCCCGAATTCCGTCCGGACCAGAAATTCTGGAGCGAGCTTAGCGCGACCTATAAGCCGACGGTCATCCTGTTCTGGCATGCTCCGGGAGACCTAGCCCGGCTTACCCTGCCGCCGGAGCCAAAGGATGGCTCGCTCTCGATGTTCCTTTCCTACGGACAGCTCGGGGACGCAGTCTATTCGCTGCCGGTCAACGCCAGGACCTTCACCTATATTGCATATCCCTATGACCTCGAGGAAATGGGGAAGAAATACCCGTCAATGGACCTTCTCTGGCTGAAGGGCAGGAAGATCACCTCGCAGAAACCGGACCTCCTTGCAAAGGCGGCGATCATCAACAATGTTCTCACCGATATCTTCATGCGGTTCGACCGCTACTACTATCGCGACTATCTCCTTGACATGGCGTCTGAGCTTGCCGACAAGGAGCGCACCATACCGCTGTATACCCGCATCAGCTTCGGTCCCGGCCAGCTCTATGCGTCCAAGGGCTGTTATATCACGCAGCTGGACCCGGGGGGAAGCCGAACCCTGCTGAGGAAAAGTGAGTGGGCGATAAAGTGAACCTGTCAGCCGATGACGGCAGGTCGTTTGTCCTCTCTCTGTCCCGTTCCCGGACGTTCTGAACATGCTGAAAGCATGATATCCCGCATCCTCTGGAGGGCTCCATGAAACGGAAGATCATCACTACCTTGCTGTCGTTGTTCCTGCTGGCGCTCGTCGTTCCCGCATTCGCTCAAAAGGTCGACGACACCACCATGCATCGCTCGTGTAAGTATTGCGGCATGGACCGGGAAAAGTTCAATCACTCCCGCATGCTGATCAAATACGACAATGGAACTTCCATCGGCGTCTGCAGCCTCCATTGTGCGGCCCTTGAAATAGCGACCATGCTGGACAAAACACCGCAGTCGATCATGGTCGCGGACATGATCACCAGGCAGTTGATCGATGCAGAGACGGCCTTCTGGGTCATCGACAGTTCAAAACCAGGGGTCATGTCCTCGCGAGGCAAGTGGGCATTCCTGAAAAAGGAAACCGCCGAGACCTACGCCCAGGAGGCCAAGGGAAAGCTGGTGACCTTTGACGAGGCGATCAAGGCGGCATTCGAAGATATGTATGCGGACACCAAGATGATCCGCGAGAAGCGAAAGGACAAGAAGGCCCCTGCTGCAATGGACCATAAGCACTGATCGGTACGATACGTATTAACGGATTGTAAGCGACGTATCAACGTTTGTTTGATGCGAGAAAATGCCTGCGTGCGGAAGTTCTATCACTCGCGGTTGTCGCATATCCTTGCATGGCATACAGCGCGCCTGCAGCCGCCGGTCCCGAAGCCGGCCCGGTCCTTTCCTGAAGGGGATGTCGCGCGCGCAGGCCCTCCGTTCAGAATGGCGTTGGGTAACATGTATGGTGAGTCAATTCGCGTCTTTTATCCGCCTACCTTCCCCGCATCGACTCTGGTATAATAAACATTCTGAGCCTCATCGCGTCCAGTGATCCGGTATCCCGCCGCCGTGGGGCCGCGCGGTGACGTCATCGCCGTCAGGAAAGCGATCCACCATGCCGCT
>JAFNGD010000380.1:6825-6996 GCA_017885365.1 Nitrospirota bacterium | reverse complement strand
CGTTTAGCGCGGGGCGATCGGGCGCCGTGATAGAACACCGACGCGAGATAGAGCAGGATCAACGTCACGCCGTAGATGCTGAAGCTGACCATCCGCCACGTATCGCGATGCTGCCAGGTACCGACCACAAGGGCGCTGAGGCCGGCGATGCCGAGAACGGCGCCGATCGCA
>JAFNGD010000380.1:0-6770 GCA_017885365.1 Nitrospirota bacterium | reverse complement strand
AGGCGGACATCCGTGACGGTCATGGCCCGGTCCACGGACTTGCACATGTCGTAGATGGTAAGGCCCGCCGCAGCGGCGGCCAAGAGCGCCTCCATCTCGACACCGGTCTTGCCCGTCGTCCTGGCCGTGGCCTTGATGTTCACGCACGACGAGCCCTCATCAGGCTCGAAAGAGACCTCCACGGAGGTGAGGTTCAAGGGATGGCACATCGGTATAAGGTCCGCTGTCCGTTTCGCGGCCATGATCCCCGCGACCCTGGCCACGCCGAAGACGTCGCCCTTGGAGACCTTCCGGTCCAGGATGAGCCGCAGCGTGGAGGGCTCCATGGCCACCCGCGCGCCGGCAACGGCCTCGCGGGCGGTCTCCTGTTTGCTGGAAACATCGACCATGCGCGCCGCGCCTTGTTCGTCGAAATGGGTAAGTTTCTTCATCAAACTGTTGTCCCCAACCGACAATATCCTGCGCTATTGGTTTGACTCCGCACTCCGCACTCCGAACTCCGCATTGTCGTTATCCCCCGATCCTGGACATGGTCCGCTCGAAGCACCCACCCGGGGACTCCGCGATATAGTGCCGCTCGGGCTTGATCTCGAGCGCGAACCTGATCAGACGCTCCAGCTCGGCGTCGCTGCACCCTCCGCGAAGGGGCGACTTGATGTCGATCTCCGTGTCGGACAGGAGGCAGGGCCTGATCTTGCCGTCGGCCGTCAGACGGAGCCTGCGGCAGGAATCGCAGAAATGTCTGGAGATCGGTGTGATGAATCCAATGACCCCCTGCCCGCCGGGGACACGGAAGTTCTGCGACGGCCCGGCCCCTGTGCCGGCCTCTGCAGGCTCCAGAGGCCCGAAGGCGCTCTCGATGGCCCGCCGGGTCTCGTCGGCGGACACGCATGCCTGGGTGCGCCAGCGATCGTTGGCGCCAATAGGCATGAGCTCGATGAACCGGACATGGACCCGCCGGTCGAGGGTCATGCGGGCGAATGCCACGACCTCGTCGTCGTTCACGCCCTTGACCGGGACCATGTTGAGCTTGATAGGATGGAATCCGTATTCCTCGGCCGCTTCAATGCCGCGCCAAACCCTGTTCCAGAGGTCGCTGCCGGTGATCGCGGCGAACCGCTTGGGATCGAGCGTGTCCAGGCTGATGTTGAGGCGCGAGATCCCGGCGGCCCTGAGGCCGGTGGCCATCTCCTCCAGCAGGACGCCGTTGGTGGTCACGCTGATATCGGTGATGCCGGGGATGTCCCGGAGCGACGCGATGAACGGCACGATCCCCCGACGGACCAGGGGCTCGCCGCCCGTGATCCGTATATGGGAGATGCCGAGCGGCGCGGCCACGGACACGAGGCGGAAGATCTCCTCGTACCGGAGGATGTCCCGGTGGGCTAGGACCTTCATGTTCGTTCTTGGTTTGCAGTAGATGCAGGAAAGATTGCATCGGTCGGTGACGGAGACCCGGAGATAGTCGATGCGTCGGTTGCGGGGATCGATGAGCGGCATAAAAAAAACTCTACCACACGCCATGGTGAACTGCAAGGCGAAATTATCGCTTGACAAGGCGAAATTATCGCCTTGACCTGCCTTCCGATTGTGAGTATACTTTTTTCCGTGCAGGTATGCTGCTGGTCTCCAGCGGCAGGACGCTCATGCGACCGGCACGGGAGCGAAATCCGTATGACGAAGCCCGTTAAAAGAGAGTATTTCTCCCGGGGCAAGGGGTTCCTGAGCTCGACGGGGCCTCAGTCGCGGTTCATTTTTTTTCTCATCTTCCTGCTCATCGCCTACACCTTTCTCCTCATGATCTTCCGGAAGCTCGCCGTGATCGTGGACCTGCCGGTCTTCATTCCCATCGCCCTGACCACGCTCGTGGCCTTCATCGGCATCGCCGGGACGCTCTATTCCCACCGCTTTGTGGGCCCGATGGTTCGCATCCGGAAGACCCTCGAACAGGTTGCGCGGGGAGACTGCTCGGTAACGCTCCGGCTTCGGGACTCCGATGATCCCATGCTCAAGGACCTGGTCCGGACGATCGGCAGCCTGTGCGAGCACAGCAGGCAATCCCACCGATCCGTCCACGAAGCTGCGCACGGTCTGTTCAGCGACCTCACGGCGCTCCAGGAAAGCATCGCGAAAGGAGCGCAGGCAGGCACTCTGGAAAAGCAGATGGAAGCCGTCCGTCAGAAACAGGCGGCGCTGGAAAAGGCCGTCCAATCGCTCGGGACGTAACGCAAAGGAGCAGCCATGGCGTCAGGCGGGGGAAGCGGAGTAGGCGGGAAAAGCATGAAGGCCGTCGCCAATGATGTAGGCGATGGCTATATGACGATCAATCCCCTGGTCCTGAAAAAGTTCGATAAGGACATGATCAAGGACCTCTTCGAACATCTCAACAAAGCCATGGGCGCGGCCAGGAACCTTGCCGTGCCGCTCGATGACATGCTCGCCCTGCGCCAGAAGAACATGAAGCTCCAGCGCCTCCACAACGCCATCATCATCCTCCGGAACACCGCCCGCGAAAGACGCATCCCCCTCTAACTGCGACGGGGACCGATCGTTAAAAGATCGATCCCCTTCAGTTCGTCGCTGATCGCTCATGGTTCATAGTATAAGGCAACCCCTCATTGCTATGACCTATGAGTTATGACCTGTTTTTCTACGCCACCGCGATCGCAAAGCGCTGCTTGAAGTCCCCGGGCGTCATCTTCACCGCCGCCGCCAGCTTCTGCAGCATCTCGCCCTCAAGGTCTTCCTTCTCCAGCCGGATCATATAACGCCGCGCCATGTGGTAATCGTCCGAGTCGATCTCCACGGTGCGGATCCGCGTCTTCTTTGTCGCCGGATCGATGAGGTCCGCGAACTTGATCGGGATGTTCTTGCCGTCCTTCAGCATGATCATTGCGCCCGAGCCGCCGTTGACCAGGAACTTGACGGCGCTGAACCCGAGATAGCGCGTGTACTCGCGGTCGTAGGAGATCGGCGGGTTGCACCGCAGCTCGTAGCCGATGTCCTTGCCGATGATGGTCATCTTGAGGCCCAGGGAAGCAAGCTCCTGGAGCACATGCTGCTTCAGCATGTCCGCCAGCGGGATCTCGGCGAGCCGGATGTTCCCGTGCTCGTCCCGCGGGACGTCCTTCAGGATCGTCATCTCTTCGGGGTCGAAGCGGATCGCCACGCCCTCGGCGATCACCGCCACGCCGTAGTTCCTCCCCGACACCATTCGCTTGATGATGGCGCCCGTCAGGATGGCCACGACCTTCTTCCATGATATTTTGTTGCCAAGCTCCTCAGGGATAAGCGTAAGCGTGGCACCGGCACCCGTGCCCATTCCGAGCGCGAGGTGGCCGGCTGACCGGCCCATGGCCACGACGAAATACCACCGAAAGGCCGTTTGCGAGTCCTCCATCAGGTTCTCCACGAGCTGCGACCCGAGCTGGCGGGCGGTCTCGAACCCGAAGGTCGGGACCCCGTGGGGCAGCGGCAGATCGTTGTCGATGGTCTTGGGCACGTGGCAGACAGCGATCTTTCCGCCTGCCGCCTTCTCGACCTGCGTGGCCGTGTACGCCGTGTCGTCGCCGCCGATGGTGACCAGGTACTTGACCCCCAGCTCCGTCAGCGCCTTGATGACATTCGCCATCTTGGCAGGGTCCTTCGTGGGGTTCTCGCGAGACGTTCGGATGATGGAGCCTCCGCGCATATGGATGCGCGAGATCTCGTCGGGATGGAGCTTTCTGATCTGCGACGTGTCGCCCTTGGACAGCCACTTGAAGCCGTCATAGATACCGATCACCTCGAGTCCCTGCTTGAAGGCCTCGAAGGTCACTGCGCTGATGACACCGTTGATACCAGGCGCCGGACCTCCGCCTACAACGACCGCGAGCTTGCCTGCCATGCCTGCCTCCCCGTCACAGAACATTTTGCACTACGGTAGAACCCAGAACGTTGTTCAACGTAACGCGGCAAATTTAACAAAACAACAGGGAATTGTCAATCAGATTGCGGCAGGGAAGGCGCGGGCGAAGACGACAGCACCGCCCGCCGCGGTAACGAGGGCGCAGGTGGAGGGGAGCTGTGAGTTACTTCCTGAATATCCGCAGAGCGCCGAAACCGGCGCATGCCGCCCCGCTGATCATAAGGAACCACGCGCGTTCTGACGGCCCCCTGCCCAGAGCCCGGGAGATCTGGGAACCGAAGGCCCCGTATTCCTGCAATCCCAGAACGAGCAGGACCACGCCAACGACCAGAAGAACGATGCTGATAGTGTTCTTATGCATGTGCGCCCTCTCCTTTTCCGGACCGCTTGCTGCGATGACCGCTATGTTTTCGCCTTATCCCCGAAGATTTCCTTGACCTTATCAAAGAACCCCTTTGCCAATGGGTTGCAGTCCTCTTTGGACAGGCAGTCGAACTCCTTCAGCAGTTCTTTCTGCTTCGACGTGAGCTTGCTCGGTACCTCGACCATGACCCTGCAGAGCTGGTCGCCGGAACCCGAGCCCCGGAGGTGCGGGAACCCTTTGCCGCGGAGCCGGAAGGCGTGGCCCGGCTGGGTGCCGGCCGGCACCTTGAGCTTTTCGGTCCCGCTCAGCGTGGGGACCTCAAGTTCCGTGCCCAGAGCGGCCTGGGCGAAGCTGATGGGGATGTCGAGGATGATGTCCTGTCCCTCGCGTTTGAAGAGCGGGTGTTCCTCGACGGTCAAGTAGATGTAGAGGTCGCCGGGAGGCCCGCCGTACTCTCCCAGTTCACCCTCGCCGGACAGCCGAATGGTGTTCCCGGTTTCCACGCCCCCGGGGATCTTGACGGACAGTGTGCGCTCGCGCTCAATGCGCTTTCTCCCCCGGCAGACGGTGCAGGGGTCGGTGATCACCTTTCCTTCGCCGCCGCAACGCGAACAGGTACGGGTGATGCTGAAGAACCCCTGCTGCATGCGGATCTGGCCGGTCCCTCGGCACGTGGCACACGTACCGATGCTGTCCTTCGATTTGGCGCCGCTCCCGTCGCAGGCCTCGCAGCGCTCCCACCGCGGAACGCGGATCTTGGTCGAAGTGCCGGCTGCGGCGTCGGCGAAGCTGATGGTCAGATTGTAGCGAAGGTCCTCACCGGCAAGGGCCCGGGTCCGGCCGCGCCCCCCTCCTCCGAAAAATTCACCGAAGATATCGCCGAAGATATCGCCCATACCCGCGCCGGCGCCGAACCCGCCGGGACCTGCGCCCTGCGTGCCGGGAGCTACCCCGTACTGGTCGTAATAAGCCCGTTTTTCGGGGTCCGACAGGACCTCGTAGGCGTGGCTGATCTCCTTGAACTTCTCCTCCGAGGCCTTATCGCCGGGGTTCTTGTCGGGATGGTACTGGTGGGCCAGTTTCCGGTAGGACTTCTTGAGGTCAGCTTCGGTGGCGTTCCGGTGCACGCCCAGCAGTTCGTAAAGATCTTTCGCCATGAAATCCCTTCAATCAGGAAAGTTAACCACGGAGGCACGGAGGAACCAGTAAGTACTTCTCAGGAGCGCAGATCAAACAGCAACTCCGGATTTATTCAGCAAGCTGTTAAAGAAATCCTTTTCAGCTTTTATCCGTGCCTCCGTCGTAATCCATTGTCTTTTCTTTCATAAAAAAGAGGATAGTGGACTTTGAGGTGTCCACTATCCTCTCTACGATCAACGCGATCCTATTTCTTGTCCTTGTCCACTTCCTCGAACTCGGCGTCCACGACCTTCTCCTCGGGTTTTGACCCGCCGCCCGGTGCGCCCGCCTCGGGCCCGCCGGCCGTGCCGCCGCCGGGCTGCTGCTCGCGGTTCATCTTGGTGTAGACCTCTTCGGCGATCTTGTGGGACGCCTTGGAGAGATCGGCCACGGCCTTCTTGATGGCCTCGACGTCGTTCTTGTCCTTCACTTCTTTGGTCGCCTCGATGGCTTTCCGAATGTCGGCCTTCTCCGCGTCGCTCAGCTTGGAGCCGTAATCGACGATGGACTTCTCCACGGAGTAGATGAGCGTGTCCGCATCGTTCCGTGCTTCGGCCAGTTCCTTCTTTTTCTTGTCCTCGACGGCATGCGCCTCGGACTCCTTCAACGCCTTGTCGATCTCTTCCTTGCTCATGCCGGAGGATGCCGTGATCTTGATGGACTGCTCGCGGCCGGTTCCCAGGTCCTTGGCCATGACGTGCACGATGCCATTGGCGTCAATGTCGAAGGTCACCTNNTGCCCACCAGCTCGAAGCGGCCCAGGGTCTTGTTGTCTCCGGCCATCTCGCGTTCGCCCTGCACCACGTGGATGGACACCGCGGTCTGGTTGTCTGACGCCGTAGAGAAGATCTGGCTCTTCTTGGTCGGGATGGTGGTGTTCCGTTCGATGAGCCGTGTGGCCACGCCGCCCAGGGTCTCGATGCCCAGGGACAGCGGTGTTACGTCCAGCAGCAGGACGTCCTTCACCTGGCCGGTCAGGACGGCCCCTTGGATGGCGGCGCCGACGGCGACCACCTCATCGGGGTTCACGCCGCGATGCGGCTCCTTTTTGAAGAACTCCTTCACCGCGGCGATCACCCGGGGCATGCGCGTCATACCGCCCACCATGACCGCCTCGTTGATCTGCTCGGTCGTCTTGCCCGCATCGCCCAGCGCCTTCTTCACCGGCTCGATGCTCTTCGTGACGAGGTCGTCGACGAGCTGTTCGAACTTGGAGCGGGGCAGTTTGTACAGCAGATGCTTCGGACCCGTGGCGTCCGCCGTGATGAACGGCAGGTTGATCTCGGTCTCCGCCACCGTGGACAGCTCGATCTTGGCCTT
>JAFNGD010000379.1:2284-10735 GCA_017885365.1 Nitrospirota bacterium | reverse complement strand
GACGTGGTCGTCTTGCCCTCGCCGGGAATGGCGCTCGTGACGAGGATGGTCTTGATCGGACGCTGGGACGCAGCAAACTTCAGGCCCATGCGGATCGTGCGATACGACTCGTTCACCGGCGATTGGAGGTCGGCGAAGACCGCCGTGTCGTGCACGGCGGGAACCATGCCGAGAAAGTGCTGCCCCAGGTGCAGTTCCACGTCATCCTGGCTCTTCATGCTGTCGTCCATGTAGTCAGCGAAGATGGCGAGGAAGACGCCTCCGAAGAGCCCGATCACGACCGCGAGCAGGATGTTCTTGCCCCGGTTGGGGCTGATCTGGCTGCCAGCGATGGCGTGGTCGATGATCTGGATGTTCGAGAACGTCACGCCGGAGAGNNGGCGTGGTCGACGACCTGGACGTTCGAGAACGTGACACCGGAGAGGAGCGTGGCCTCCTGCAGCTTTTTCAGGAGCATCTCGTAGAACCTCCGGTTGTTCTCCGATTCTTCGGACACGACCTTGAGGTCGATCATCTCGCGGCCGACGCCCAGGACCTCTTTCTTTTCCGCCTCGACGCTCCGGTTCAGGAACTTTTCCCGGTTCAGCGCGATCTCGTACTCGGTCTTTGCCGAGTTCAGCATCTTCCGGGCCTCGCTGACCAGGTTCCTCCGGACCGATTCGAGCTCGGAGTTCGCCTTGACCATCTGGGGATGCTTGGGGCCGTACTTTTCCGAGAGCTCGGACTGCAGCTGTTTCAGCTTCAGTTCTTCATTCCGCAGGCCCTGGATCACCTGGTTGTTCATGATGTCCGGGACCGTGGCAAGGAGCTCCGGCCTGTCCACCACCTCGCGGATCTGGTTGTACCTGACCTCAGCATCCTGCCGGGCGGCCTGGGACTTCACCATCTCCGCGACCAGCCCCTGCAGCTTCTGGGTCAGGATGCTCTCCTTTGTCTCCTGGGAGATGATGCCTTTTTGCTCCTTGTATTTCTGGAGCGAATTTTCCGAGTTCTCCACCTTGAGCTTCAGTTCCGAGAGCCTGCTCGTCAGCCATTCCACCGAGTTCCGATAGGGCGTCAGCCGGAGGTCCAGGTTGTACTCGATGAAGGTCTCGGCAATGCCGTTCGCCACGGACGCAGCGATGCCGGGATTGTCCGAGGAGAAGTGGATGTCCATGATGCTGCTGTCCCTGCCCAGGTCCACCTTCATCTGCGCGAGCAGCAGGCTGGTGAGCCAGGGGTCCGCCTCTTCCTTCTGCCGATTGATGGTCTCGACATCGGCCCCGCGCGGGCGGGAAACAATGCCGGATACGAAGGACAGCAGCGACCGAAGGACGCCCGAGCTCGCCTTCCGCTTCTTCTCCATGAAATAGGGGTTCGTGTCGAGGGAGTATCTTCGGACGACGCGGTCGATGAAGGTCCTGCTGAAGAGGATCTTTTTCTGGGTGTTGTAGTACTCGGCAGGGTCCTTGATCTGGATCTGGGGAGCGCCTTCGGCGAAGGTGAGCGTGGTGTTGTTCTCCTGGTTCACCAGCAGCTTCGCCGTGCTTTGGTAAACGGGGGTCGCCGCGAAGGAGTAGACCGTGACGATGCCCACGACGATCGTGAAGAAAGAAACGACAATATGCCGTTTGCTGTTGATGATCCGCCAGTAGTCGAGCAGGTGGATCTCTTGGCTTCTCTGTTGCACTTGTTGCATGATGACCTCGTATAATAGCTGGCACGCTGAGAACTTACAAATTAAATAATCTTGAACCCTTTTTACCGCGAAGGCGCGAAGGACGCCAGGAAAGCGGTGAACCCAAATACAGAATGAATATGAT
Organism: Nitrospirota bacterium; assembly: GCA_017885365.1. Next base: position 8,933 of record JAFNGD010000379.1, on the reverse strand, counting down.
ACTACCTAACTGAAGGAATCCAGAAATCGAGCACAAAAACTATAAGTCGTTGACCATCCTCTTGATGCCGTCCTTCATGCGCGATACGTTCCAATTGAGCAAGAAACCAACCTTGATTTTCTTCATCTTGAGATATGTCAATAACTGTGCTTCATGTATGGGAAGCAGCTTCTCTACGGTTTTATTTTCAACAAGCACAGATCCCGCCACGATCATGTCTATCCGGTATCCTGCATCGATCGTTATCGTCTCATATGTTATCGGCAGAAGGACCTCACATTCGACGGTGACGCCGTCTTTCGACAATTCATACGTCATGCATCGCTGATATGCCGACTCCAGCAAACCCGGCCCCAGCGCAGTATGGACCTTGATTGCAGCGTTAACTATTTTAGTCGCTACCTCTTCTCTATCCATCAGTTATATAAGCATCCTTGACAGCAACCGGTTGGGTTCCTTATTTTCAATAATATATTTACCTATAGGTATTCAGCCGTCCTTCGCGCCTTCGCGGTGAACGATGTTGCCGTTGTCCGTAGGCGCGCTTTCCAACCCGCTTAGCTGTGATAATTACGCTGCCAGATGCTTTGGTTCCCTTCGCGTCCTTCGCGCCTTCGCGGTGAAAAACTATATCTTTTCCTTTTCCCTTTATTGCTTCCCTGTGCGCCCTTTGCAGCTTTGCGCGAGCACGACTTTGACTTTGCTTCTTCTTCGTGCTCTTCGTGCCCTTCGCGGTAAAGGTAATTTTAAAAATAGCTCTCCGGCACCAGAATGATATCATCGGGCTCCAGAAGATCGTCCATCTTGGCCTTGATCGTCACCTCGCCTTTTTCCGACCTGCGGATGATCTTGATCCTGCCCTCCGACGCCTTGGCGGTGAAACCGCCCGCCAGGGTGATCGCTTTGTGGACGGTGAGGCCCTTGGTCAGCTTGTAGGCGCCCGGATTCCGAACCTCGCCGTTCACGTAAACGGTCTTCTTGAACTCGAGAATGAAGACGGCAACGTGGGGCTTGATGATGTAGCCGTTTGCCAGCAGGGAGGCGATCTTTTTCTCCGCCTCGGACACCGTCATTTCATTGATGACGACCTCCCCGATGAGCGGAAAGGTGATCTTCCCGTCGCTGACCCGGGCCTCGCTTGCGAGGTCGGGATTGTCGTAGACCGTGATACGCAGGAGGTCGCCCTCNNAGCAGGCACGCGCACACAATGAACGATCGACACTGTCTCATGATACTCGTATCTCCCGTAGGCACAAGAAGTTGCAAACGATGAACGCCTATCCGTACGATCCCCGGCCCATGCCATCCTGGACCTTCTACCGGACTCGGGCCCTACTGAGGTCCCTTCTGCTCCTGCGGCACAATGGTTGTCGGCTCCGGGAGGGGCAACACTGCCAGGGGCAGGTCCAGCAGATAACACGAATGGCGGGCAGGGATGGTGAACAACTGCCGGTATATGGTTGTTATATTCTATGGACCAACGGCCAATACCGCGGGCAAGCTCTTAAGCCGTCAGGCTGCTTTACTTCCTTTTGCGCCCTTTGCGGCCTTGCGCGAACAGGAAGGTGAACGTGCCCATTCCTTCGTGAATGCCCTGATCTTCGGGGCAAGGGCTTTTTTCACCTTTCACCTGCCAACCTGATCGCTTGCCGGCCGCTCTCTCAGAACGACATATTCACCGACAACACATACTGGTTCTCTTTATAGTCGTTCACATCGAAATTGGAATTCCTGTCCCTCTTGTTATAATCCGCACCGATGTCGATCCAGTCCTTCATGAAGTACTTGAGTCCCGCACCGGCCAGGGTGTACGTGTCCTCGCGCGCGACCGTTGCCGGCGGCACGGCGTTCGAATAGACGTCCTTGCTGTAGGAGCCCCGCAGCAGGAAGGCGGTCTTGCTCAGGAAGCGAAAGCTGAACTCGCCGTACAGCCCGGTCGTGGTGTAGTAGGCGACGCCGACGGCGTTCGCCTCGTTCACCTGGCGCTGGCCGGACAGCACGACGGAGGACTCATCGCTGAACTTGTGGTCAATGTTCAGAGACCAGCGCGGGCCGGAAAAATCCTTCCCTGCGGGGTCCTTATAGTCCTTCGACATCCAACCCGCCTTGATCGTACCCCTGGACTTCGCCGTGATCTCCCATTGAATGCCGACGAGCGCCGAATTCTCCGTGTTGTTCAGGCCCGATGTCGGGTCTGTGTAATCGACGGCTTTGTGGTCATACTCCAGGAAGACCGAGGTCTTGGGCAGGAACCGGTAGTAAAAGTAGCCGGAGGTCAGGCCTTCGTCGCGGTCGCGGAAATCGGAGTTCATGTAATTCCACTTCGTCTGGGTATACTCGACCTGCACCTTGGACCTGCCGGTGAGCTGGTACGTGGCGGAACCGTATCCGGCATTGCTCCGGAAAACCTCGATGAATCCGCTTCCCGACGAACTTCGCGGATCATGCCCCTTGTCAAAAACGCCGCTCGCGGTCAGGCTGAGCCGGCTTCCGAACTTGAGGTCCAGCAGACCCTTCGCATGCTCGTCCGTCGTGTCATCGCCCGTGTACTGGTGGTACCGGCGGTCAACGGCCCAGTATTCCGCCTCGAACCGGTGCATCCGGATGGGCAGCTGCATCTTCACGCCCGGGCTCGTTTCCAGGATGGAATCTCTCTTCTCATCGGTCGGGGTATAGTAGATATTATCGCTGAAGATCTCCTTCACCGAGACGAAGGGATGGATCTCCATCTGTCCGACGTGGATGTTCCCTTCCGCACGTGCCGTGCCGGCGAAGAGCCCCGTCGTCAGGATCATGGCCGCGATTGCCCTGAACGTTCTATTCATTGGGTACCGGATCCTCTCACGATAATAGATACGTTATGTAATATACAATCTCATGCAACCGCAAAACGTTCTGCTCCATTGTCATTGCGAGCGACCGCAGGGAGCGCGGCAATCTCGTTGTACAAGGAAGAGAGTGCTTCGTCGCAGAGTTTATCCTGAGCAGCGCCGAAGGACTCTTCGCAATGGCACAATATTTGGCGCGTCTGTCTGAGCATTAAACCTTGAACGTTCAACCTCAAACGTAATACGCACACCCGAGCGTATCACGGCTTGTAGGGACTCGCGGGCTGCGTGGACGGCGTTCCGCCGCCTCCGCCGCCAATGGATGCCGGAGGCGCCGGGATGATCGACGCCGGCGAACTGTCCATCGGGACCATGGTCCCGTAAACCGGCGCGTTGGGCGATGATGCCTTCGCAATTGCCGTGGCGATGGCGGCAGGCGGCACTCCCGCATCGGTCGCTCCGGAGATGACCATGTTCTTGTCCGCGCCGGCGCCGATGGCTGCGGCAGCCACTACGGTGAGCGGCGCCCCCTGCTCGACAGCAGCGGTCACCACTTCCTTGGGTGAGTATCCTTCGGTCACTGCGGTGTAGACAAGGGTGGAGGGATTAACGCCGGCATCGAGCGCAGTTGCAATGACCTGTCCCAGCGGCATGCCGGACTCGACGGCCTTATCAAGGACATCGGCGAGCGGAACGCCGGCGGCAAGGTCCTTTTCCACGTCCTTGCTGTCATATTGTTTCTTTTTCGGCGCCGGGCCTTTCGGCGCCTCGGCCGTGGTCCTCGGGTTGACGAGCGTCGTAGCCTTTTCCAAAGCATCCCGCCGCTCCGGGCTTAATACCGAAGGAGGCGACGGCGGCAGGTCCTTCGTCACCGTCGTGAACTGGCCCGCTTCGAGTATGGCCTCGCCCTTGTGGACGGGCGATGCATGGCGTACGCTCACCGTGCCTTCGAAGACCGCGATCTCGGACTCGGATCCCGTCGAGGTCACGGCAAGGTCTGTGCCGCGAATGCCGGCAACTGCGTTCTGGGTCTCGATCACGAATGAGGATTCCTTCCACTTCATCTCGGCGCCTGCGGCATGGGGCTTGAAGAACTTGGCGATGACGAACCGCACCGTCCCCTTGAGCGTCCTCATCACCATGCTGCGGTTACCCTGCTCGGGGTCCACGAGATGGCCCTTCATCTGCACGGCCGAGTTCGGCGCAACGGTGATGATCGATTTGTCTGACAGTTCCAGCTGCAGCCGCACTCCTTCGCCGCTCTTGACGGTGTCTCCCGTATAGATCGCGTCTCCGGGCTTGCCGGGGATGATGCCTGCGTAGCCGGGCCGCACGATCTTCGCGACAGCAGCGGGATCAGTGCTGTCGATGGCCCGGATGTTCCCGGCAATGGGGTCCGATGCCGGCGCGGTCAGCGGTAACAGCAGCATAGCGACTGCTGCTGCAGCGATGCCGATTCTGTGCGATCTGATCGTACGATACCTGGCCATTTTCATTGACCTCCGATCCCGGCTCTCCCGGGCTTGTCATGCCGTCTGGAGCCGCTAGCGCGCCGAGCGCACCGGCCACAGGTTGAAATAGAGCGTCTTGTCCGCCATGGCCGCCATTCCATCGGTCATGTCCACGACCCATGCTTCGGCTGCGAAGTAGCGGTTCTCGCTTGACGTCCAGTACGCGTCGCCCTGAATGTTCTGAAAACCGAGGGACGTAAGGACGGCGATCAAGGACCGTTCGGGTGACTTCCCGTCGAAACCCTGGCTTTTCGCGAGCTCGATGAGGGTCAGGAGCTCTTCCTTGGTTGGCACCCGCCAGTCACGAAAGCCGGCAAAGCGTTCCTTGTTAACGATACGATCGAGCGCGTCAACGGTGCCGGACCAGGAGAATTGCCGATCGGCAAGGTTCGCGTTCAGGGGCCAGACCAGTCCGGTCTTGTTGTCCTTTAAGGTCAATTCGGTCTTTTCGAACCGCGGCTTCTTGGGCGTCTGGTCCTTGACCTCCTGCGACAGGACCATGTTTCCCGGGACGAGCAGGATGAAGGTCATTACGAGGATCATGGCGATCGATGGACCGCTGGTGGTGGATCGAGATACGCTGGATCGGAGAGACATCGTTAAACACCCCGCTGACGAGATAATGTACAATAATGACGGATATTTATACCATGTTTTCCAAGGAAGCGTCAAACAAAAAGAGCGGTCCAGGCAGGGCATTCTTCGGGCAACCGTGGAATAAAAAAAGCCGTAACTCGCGAAGAGCTACGGCTTTCACTAATGGTCGGGGCGAGCCGATTTGAACGGCCGACCACTCGCACCCCAAGCGAGTACGCTACCAGGCTGCGCCACGCCCCGATTAACCCTGATCGAATTCAAACATTGTTCATGAAACAAAGGACCGGTGGATGACCGGGGAACGGACGATGCAGAACTTGCCGCCCTCTCGTCCCTTCCCGCGTTCCCGGCAAATCTATTTGAGCAGCTCCAGGATCTCCCTGATCTCTTTTTTTGCCGTCTCGAGGACGGAATCCAGGTCCTGCCGTCCTCTGCCTTTCAGCTTCTTCCGTGCGCCTGATATGGTATAACCGCTCTGATACAGCAGCTGCTTGACCTGCAGGATGTTGTCGAGGTCCTTCTTCGTGTAAAGCCGCTGGCCTGACTTCCTTTTTTCCGGCCGGAGGTGGGGAAACTCGGTCTCCCAGTACCTGAGTACGTAGGGTTCCAGGCCCGTGATGCTGCTCACCTCCCCGATCCGGTAGAACAGTTTACTCGGCTGCCGCTGCGGGGGCTGCTGTTGATGCGGAGGCGGTAGAGTCAATGACATGTTCCTTGAATATCATGCTCGGCCGGAAGCTCACAACGCTGCGCGGCGTGATCTCGATCTCCTGGCCCGTCTTGGGATTTCGCCCCTTCCGTGACCGTTTTTGTCTCACCACGAAGTTCCCGAAGCCCGAAAGCTTCACGGTATCGCCCTGCTTCAGCGTCTGCTTGATCGTATCCAGGATCATCTCGACCAGTTCTTCGGCATCCTGCTTCGGCAGGCCTACTTTGTCAAATACGTCTGAGATGATATCTGCCTTGGTCATTCCGCACCTCCCGAACGAGCGATACTATAGTGGATAACTGTTTCAAAGTCAAGGGTAATTTGCGCTGCCCCGGGGGTGCCGGCATCTATTGGCAGCGAAGATTTGTCTTGCCTCAGCTGACGAATTATTATAATATTGCTCTGCCGTTTGGACAATCCTGCTGCGCGGAGGGGAACACGATGCCGGACCTGGTCACCGTATCAAGCGTTGAAAATCTCGAAGACCTGAAGACCAATATCAACTCGCTTTTCGAACAGGGCAAGTTCGCCGAGATCATCCAGTCCATCGGGATGCACTCAATCCTGATGGAACCGGAGCATATGATCGGCGACCAGGACCATCTCTACCACCTGGTGCTGAACCTGATCAAGAAGAAGATCAACCGGGAGGACCCCAAGGGCTATTCCTCCTGGATTATCGCCTTCCCCGCCCTCCTCNNGTATTGAATCTGATCAAAAAGAAGATCAACCAAGAGGATCCCAAACGCTATTCCTCGTGGCTCATCGCCTTCCCCGCCCTCCTCAACCGTATCGTGGAAGAAAAACAGATCGTGACCGACGCCGCTTCGCTCTACGGGCTAGCCTCGCGCACCGAATCCTTCGGTCCCTTCTCATCCCTCGATGAGTTCTACTTCTGGGCCCTCGATGACCGGCGGCTGACCCTCGACCAGATCGTCAAATACATCCAGAAAACCGTCGAGATGCATCGATAATAATAAATTGAAGCTCCCTGCAGCAAGCTG
>JAFNGD010000379.1:0-2233 GCA_017885365.1 Nitrospirota bacterium | reverse complement strand
CCCATGCACCGCACCCCGTCATCACATTCGCGCCGGAAACAGGGTGAACAGGAGATCCCCGCACGCACCACCACGTGGCCGGGTCCGTAAGGGCCCGTTCGCCAGGGCGCCGTGGGCCCGAAGAGCGCCACCACCCTGCCGCCGGCAGCCGCCGCAAGATGCATGGGCCCCGTATCCGTGGTGATGAAGAGGTCCGCCAGCGCGGCCAGCGCAGCCAGTTCCTTGAGCGTCGTCTCCCCGGTCCAGTCCGTTGCCTTCAGCTTCATCATCGCCCTGATGCGCCCGGTCACCGCCCGGTCGCTCGGGCTCCCGGTCAGCACCACCACCGCGTTCCGCTCGAGGACAAGGCGGTCGGCGAGCTGCGCGAACTTCTCCTCCTGCCACAGTTTGGTCTTCCACCGGGCCACGGGATTGAGGACGACGACCTTCCGACCCTCTGCGGCGAGGCCCCGCAGCCGCTCCCGCATGACCGTGAGCTCGCGCCCGATGGGCAGCGTGCAGACCGGCGGCGGGTCAACGGCGCCCAGGTAGCGGGCCACGTCCAGGTAGCGCTCCAGCGCGTGCTTTTCGATATCGTAGGCGGGAAGGCGTTCGTTCAGGAAGAAGTGGGACAGCTCGCGCGTCCCGGCAAAGCCGATCTTGCGCTTTGCGCGAGCGAGGCCGATGACGACGCCGCTTTTCAGCAGTCCCTGAAGGTCGACGGCCATATCATACCGTCTGCTGCGCAGTTCGCCGATGAACCCGATGATGCCCTTGAGTCCGCGCAGGAATGTCGACGGCCGCCGGAGCATGTGCATCCACGCTTTCCTGCGTGATACCAGCAGCATGTGGATAAACGGATGCCCCTCAAGGATGTCCGATGCCGCCTCCTCAACGACCCAGTCTATCTCGCCCTCGGGAAAGATCCTCTTGATGGCCTCGAGCGCCGGCAGGGCCTGGACCACGTCGCCGATGGCAGACAGTTTCACGATAAGTATCCGCATGGTTCGTGAGGGCAATCATAATCCATCGGCCCGGTCCCGTCAACCCCGAAAGCGCGGTGGTTACGGTCTCGGGCATCTCCCGCCCAGTCTTGTTCTTTCCCGCACTATAGGGAGACCCTTCCCGGTCGGCCGAAGAGATGGCGCACTTCGAACGCCTGAAATACCGCTGACGGCAATCGTTCGATGGTCTATCATCTTCGCGAACGTGTCTGACGGAACCCAGGATTAAGTTTTTCCCGTATCATAAACGACCTTTCGCCTTGCATTTTGGCCCACTTTTGCTACAATTTTTTCAGAACATCCGCTCTGAACGATGCAGGTCTGTTCTGTGGTCTGTTTTCCACTGACCGAAGGAGGTTATGGCATGGCGATGAAGAAGAGCTCCGGGACTAAGACACCGGTCCGAAAACCGGCAAAGAAGAAAGCCGCCGCGAAAAGGCCGGCAGGAAAGAAGGCTGCAAAAAAAATCGCGGTTCGAAAGCCGATCAAGAAGATCACGCCAAAAAAGAAAGCGGTAAGGAAGACCAAACCTGCGTCGGACAGGATCCCCTCCAAGAGACCGGCCACGGTACAACCGGGACCGCCGCCGGGCAGCGCTCCTCCCGTGGAAGAGCCGTCCCTTCACGAAGAGGCCATCGGAATCGTTACCCACTATTACAACCACCTCGGCGTTGCGGTGGTACAGGTGAACAAAGGGTCCCTGAAGACCGGCGATAGGATCCATTTCACCGGTCACACCACGGATTTCACGCAGGTTGTCGCGTCCATGGAGTACGAGCACCAGCACGTCGACCAGGCCGGCGCGGGCCAAAGCGTCGGTCTCAAGGTCTCCGACCACACGCGTGAACACGACATCGTATACCTGGTGAAGTNNGAGTATGAACATCAGCATGTCGACCAGGCCAGCACGGGCCAGAGCGTCGGTCTCAAGGTCGCCAACGAAGCTCGGGTACATGACATCGTGTACTTGGTGAAGTAACAGAGTGGATGCACGTATCGATCGCCGTACATCAGCTCTGAACCGGATTCCCGGCGCTGTTCTCTTGANNCGCAAGGAGCCCCCATCCCCACCATTCACGGCAACGTAACCGGACTCAAACCCGCCGAGACAAGGACGCTCGAGCGGCTCTACCGCAGGAAGATGCCGCCTGACGCGGTCATCACCCCCGAGGCAGCTCGCGCCTTGACCGAGGCATCGGCGGAGATCGGCAGGCAGGTGGGCCTTATCATCGACCGCTCCGGCAGCGTGC
>JAFNGD010000378.1:500-2984 GCA_017885365.1 Nitrospirota bacterium | reverse complement strand
GACGCGGGCAGGCACGAGTTCCGTATCCGCACGCTCCTCGGCAGGAACCTCCCGGCGGAGCAGCTTCCCCTGTCCGTAAAAGAGGGCAAACTCAGCCTCAGTGAGGGGACCTTTATCCCGCCGGTCCGCGAGATCTATCCCATCCGCATCGGCAGCATGTCTATCGGCGCGCTCTCGCCCCACATGTGGGAAGGCCTCGCCATGGGCATCACGTACCTGAACGAGGTGGAGGGCCTGCCGGTCGTTATGTGCTCGGGCGAGGGCGGCATGCCGCCCTCGATCTTGAAATCGCGCTACATGAAGTACTTCATCCTCCAGATCGCCTCGGGCTATTTCGGCTGGGACGAGATCATCCGCGCGCTGCCCGACATGATCGAGGACCCCTGCGCCATCGAGATCAAGTACGGACAGGGCGCGAAGCCCGGCGACGGCGGCCTGCTCCAGGCCTACAAGGTGCTCGGGCTCATCGCCAAGATCCGCGGTGTTCCGCAGTTCGTCGACCTGGCCTCGCCGCCCACGCACCAGACGAAGTACTCCATCGAGGAGGCNNAAGATGATCCAGTCCATGTCCATGGCCTGGGGCTTCCGCGTGCCGGTGTATCCCAAGATCTCGGGCACCAAGACGGCCCGGGCCGTGCTGAACAACCTGGCCCGGAACCCCTACGCTGCGGCGCTCTGCATCGACGGCGAGGACGGCGGCACGGGCGCGGCCTACAACGTCTCGATGGACAAGATGGGTCACCCCATCGCGTCGAATATCCGCGACTGCTACCTGGACCTCGTGAAGCAGGGCAAGCAGAACGAATTGCCGCTTATCGCAGCCGGCGGTGTGGGCAAGACCGGAAGCCTGGCGGCGAACGCGGCGGCGCTCATCATGCTTGGCGCGTCGGCCGTGGACATCGGCAAGTACATCATGCAGACCGCTGCGGGCTGCTTCGGCGACGAGCACAACCGCTGCAACGTCTGCAACCTCGGCCGGTGCCCGCGCGGCATCACCACGCAGGACCCGAAGCTGTACCGCCGGCTCGACCCGGACAAGGTCGCCGAGCGCGTAGTGGAAGTGTTCAAGGCGGCCGATGTGGAGCTCAAGAAGATCTTCGCGCCGCTCGGCAGGAGCACCGAGCTTCCCATCGGCATGTCCGACGCGCTGGGCGTGGGCGACAAAGACATCGCCGACCGGCTGCAGATCAGCTACGTGTGTTAGAAAAACGGTAGGCGGTAGGTGGCATACGGTAGACGGGAAGGATTTCATCCCTGCCTACTACCTACTGTCTACTATCTACTTATTTTGAGGGAACAATGATCATCCAGGGCAATGTGAACGGAAAACGGGTCTCCTCGAAGGACCTCGAAGCGCAGCTCCAGAAGGCCGTCAAGGACGGCGCGAAAGAGCTCACGGTCAGGGCCGACGGCCAGCACGGCATCGGCGGTCGCATCTGGCCGCAGTTCGGCCGGGTGAAGGTCGCCATCGAAGGGACGGCGGGGCAGCGCGTCGGCAGCATGGGCATGGACGGCACCGAGATCGTGGTGAAGGGTTCGACGTCCGATGATACGGGCTGGCTCAACTGCGGGGCCGTGATCACCGTGCTGGGCGATGTTGCCAACGGCGCGCACAACGCAGCAGCGCAGGGCAAGCTCTACGTGCAGGGCGGCGGCGGCGCGCGCTGCGACACGATGACCAAGAAGAACCCCCGCTTCCCTGATCTGGAATCGTGGTACTTCCGCGGCGTGGGCGATTCCTTCGCCGAGTTCAAGGCAGGCGGCATCGCCGTGGTCTGCGGCGTGGACTCCCGCGACCCGGAGAACGTCCTTGGCTACCGACCCTGCGTCGGCATGGTCGGTGGGACCATCTACTTCCGCGGGCCGATCAAGGAATACAGCAAGGCCGACGTGCAGCTCGTGGACCTCACGGAACAGGACTGGGAGTGGCTCACCGCGAACATGAAGCCCTACCTCCAGGCCATTGACCGCATGTCCCACTATGGTTCGCTCACGAAGGACCAGGGCGCCTGGAAGAAGCTGATCGCCTATACGCCGGCGGAGAAGGCAAAGGCCAAGGGCAAGCTCAAGATGGGCTTGACCGAGTTCCGCCTGAACGTGTGGGAGAAGGAAGTAGGCAAGGGCGGCATGTTCGGCGCCTACCTGACCCACGACCGCTCCGTGCTTCCCTATATCACGACCGGAGAGGAACGGCGGTGGAAGCCCAGCTGGAAGAACGACAAGTACCTCCCGCCATGCGCCTACGCATGCCCGTCGCGGATCCCGTCGCACAAGCGGGCGACCCTGCTCCGGCAGGGGAGGACGGCCGAGGCATTGGCGCTCGTGCTGCAGTACAGCCCGTTGCCGGCGACGGTCTGCGGCCAGGTCTGCCCGAACCTCTGCATGACCGACTGCACACGCGGCAGGATCGACCAGCCGCTCAACATCAAGGAATACGGCGCTGTTGCGCTGGACATCAAAGCCCCGAAAAAGGCGAAGCCNNNG
>JAFNGD010000378.1:0-469 GCA_017885365.1 Nitrospirota bacterium | reverse complement strand
CNNNCTGCTTCATAGAGGTCGACAAAATGGCCCTTGAGGCCCAGCTGCCAGGCCGCTGAGAGGCCTCCGGGCCCCCCGCCGATGACGGCCACGCTGAAGCCCGTGGGCTTTGCCTTTTTCGGGGCCTTGATATCCAGCGCAACAGCACCGTATTCCTTGATGTTGAGCGGCTGGTCGACCCTGCCGCGCGTGCAGTCGGTCATGCAGAGGTTCGGGCAGACCTGGCCGCAGACCGTGGCCGGCAGCGGACTGTACTGCAGCACGAGCGCCAGCGCCGCTGCGGTCCTACCCTGCCGCAGCAGGGTCGCCCGCTTGTGCGACGGGATCCTCGATGGGCAGGCATAAGCGCAAGGCGGAAGGTACTTGTCGTTCTTCCAGCTCGGCTTCCACCGCCGGTCCTCTCCATTGGTAATGTAAGGAAGGATGGACCGGTCATGGGTCAGGTAGGCGCCGAACATGCCGCCCTTGC
>JAFNGD010000377.1 GCA_017885365.1 Nitrospirota bacterium | reverse complement strand
TCATCTCGGCCCTGCCGGTCTTCTGGTTGGGCTACATCGTTATCTACTTCTTTACGCACAAGCTCGGGCTCTTCCCCATGGCCTTCGGGTTCGAGAGCGGCGGCAAGAAATGGCTGTACGCACTGCTGCCGATCTTCGTGCTGGGCATCGGGAACGGGACCATCAGTGAGGTCATTCGGTCGCTCCGCGAGGAGATGGCAAGGGTGCTCGACGAGGACTATATCCGCACGGCCCGGGCCAAGGGCGCGTCGGTCATGGCGCACGCCTTCAAGGAAGGGCTGCTCATCCCGGTGACTGAGATCATCGCTGCCAAGATCCCGTTCATCCTCGGCGGCGCGGTCATCGTGGAGCAGGTGTTCAACTGGCCCGGCATGGGCAGAATGGCGTGGCAGGCGGCACAGGACCGCGACTTCCCGGTCATCANNCAGAGCGTGGTGTACGTGGCGGTGAACCCGCGGGCGTCGAAGGAATAAGAGGCAGGAAGGCAGATGGTGCAGATATTACACTATTGACTGTCACGTAAATATGTGATACACATAATTACGTGAAAGGAGGCGATCATGGAACGACAGAACGTCACATTATCGATACCTAGGGCGCTGTTGAAAAAAGCCAAGTCGTTGGCTGTTAAGAAGGATAGATCGTTGAGCGATCTGCTGCGGGGCGCTCTCGAAGAGAAGGTGAGGGAGGAATCCGGTTATCAGCGGGCGCGAGACCGGCAGGTCGCCCTTATGAAAAAGGGCCTTGAACTGGGTACGAAAGGTAAGATCGCTGTTTCACGGGAAGAACTCCATGCGCGACGGTAAGGTGTTCATCGATACCAACGTCCTTGTCTATGCCTATGACAGAACGGCGGGAGTGAAGCACGACGACGCTGCGAAGATCATGGGCGACCTCTGGGATAACGGCCGCGGCGTCATCAGCATGCAAGTGCTGCAGGAGTTCTATGTCACCGTGACCGGCAAGATCGCAAAACCTCTGGACATCATAACGGCGCGTGAGGTCGTGCGCGACCTGCTCAAATGGAATCCCGTGGTCATTACGGGAGACATCCTTGTTGAAGCCATTGATATCCAAGCGGCTCATAAGTACTCCCTCTGGGACTCACTCATCATCGCTTCCGCCATCGAGGGCGGCGCAACCACGCTTCTTTCTGAGGACCTGTCCGATCGGCATACCGTGAAGACCATGGTCATACGGAATCCCTTCAAGCAGCATCGCTGACTTCTGATTGACCCTATGAAGACCAATTTCGACCGATACCTGGAAGAACAATTGAAGGACTCGGCGTTTGCAGCGCGTTATAAGCGCGCCGGTGAAGCATGGGACGTGACGCCTAAGATCGCCAAACAGCGTCGTATTGTTCTATGTGCACGGCATAGACATGAGCGTGATAATGAAACGAAAGAGCGATCACAGAATAATTAAAGACAAACCGAATGCTGGTTCGGTCGTTCCATTGTCCGCGAGACTCCAGCGGGATGCGGAAACACCAGAGGGCTTTGTGGAGTTCATGCGAAGGTCGCCTCTCCACGGTCTAAATCTTAATCTGAAACGCAAGCAGACACCTACGCGATGAAATACTGCATCGGGAGGAACTATTCTGCACAGACTGTTTGGATAAATGAAGAAGCAACCGGTAAATAAAAGACTAACTGAGGATGAAGAGTTCGCGCCGGAATTCATTCGGGAGCTTTGCAGAAGGATTGCTGATACGAATGACCCGGTGCGGTACGTTGTTTTTTCGGACATCACAGGACGGGGCCGCTGGCGGTTATGGCTGGATGTTTCCAGCGACATATATGGAATGTCCATAGACCATGCCACGCTGTTTAAGAGAAAGCCTGTCGCCCAGGTAGTTGCCAAGGCGAATTAATCGGGAAGAAAAGACAGTCTTCAAGTCGCTAAAATAACGACAAAGAACGGGAAGAGGAAAGTGCTAAGTTTGAATAAACACTGTGGAATGACAAGAAAGTAGACGTGACCGTATAGGTTGATCAACAATGACACTCCGGCCACTACGTCCCAAAAGTCTTTCCGGCGGAGCGGTCATCGTGGAGCAGGTGTTCAACTGGCCCGGCAGGGGCAGGATGGCGTGACAGGCGGCGCAGGACCGCGACTTCCCGGTCATCATGGGCATCGCCATCCTCGCCGCGGTCCTCGTGCGCATGGGCAGCCTGTTCCAGAGCGTGGTGTACGNNTTCCAGAGCGTGGTGTGCGTGGCGGTGAACCCGAGGGCGTCAAAGGAATGAGAGCTCAAAGGGCTGATCATGAGACAAACACGGCACGCTATTAGATAGCGTAAGAATAGCGTGAAGTTGCCTATATATCGAGAAGAACAGATGCTACCTTGACTGAAGGAAGGAATATCTATGAAAAAGTTTATCTGTATGGTCCTGTCAGCGCTTCTATCTCTTGCCGTGATTGAATCCGTTTATGCTTTTGTGCCTATACAGGGATCAGACACTTCTCCTAATATCCAAATCGACGGGAATTATTGGGCCTTGATCATCGGTATCAACGAATACCCCAACCTCGGCCCTGAAATGCAGCTGCAGGCAGCCCGAGCAGACGCGCAGGCGGTGGCGACTGTCCTCCAGAAGCAGTACGGTTTCGCCAAAGAGCGGATGATCCAGCTATATGACCGGAAAGCAAGCAGGGATGGTATCATTCTGGCGCTCGAAACGTTGGCGGCCACCATCGGCGAAAAGGACAGTCTGCTTATCTATTATTCCGGCCATGGGGAATACAATAGTAACACCAAGCGCGGGGTCTGGATCCCATCCGATGGCTTGCCGAACAAACCAAGCACCTACGTCAACAACGCCGATATCAGGGACTATCTTGAAAGCATCAAGGCCAAGCACATCTACACCATATCGGACTCGTGCTTCAGCGAATCGCTCATGGGAAAAACGCGAAGCATCGGGGGTGACCGGGCCATCAAAGAGCTTTATTCGGCCAAGTCTCGATGGATTCTTACTTCAGGTGGTCTCTACCCCGTTCCCGACAAGTCAAAGGGCAATCACAGCGTATTTGCATATCACCTGATCAGGCTCCTGGAGAATAACGAGAATCAGTATCTGACCCCGATGCAGGTCATCAACGAGATCATGCCCCGGGTATCCAAT
>JAFNGD010000376.1 GCA_017885365.1 Nitrospirota bacterium | reverse complement strand
ATCCTCTCCGCGTCGTCCGGCGTGCGAAAGCGGAAGGAGTACTCCTCCGCGCCGGGCACGCCGAAAAAATGGTTCTCCGCGCCCGTTGCCAGTACGAGGTAGTCGTAGTCCAGCGCCTGTGTTGCCGTCGTTACCCGCCGGTTCGCAGGATCGATCGAAGTGACCGCATCGCGGACAAAACGGATGCCTGCGGGCGCCAGCATTGTCTCGAGCGGGATCTGGATGCTCCGGCTGGTGATCTTGCCGGAACTGACCTCGTGGATGGAAGGGATGAAGGAATGGAAGCCGTCACGATCGACGAGATTGATCGCTACTGCATCGCCTGTGAGGCTCCTGAGCGTCAAGGCCGTTTCCAGCCCTCCAAACCCGCCTCCCACGATCACGACAGCGATGCTCATTCCAGGCCTCCTTCCGGCCGAACGACAAGTTGGGATCATCTCGTCTTGTTTCTCCACGCTCCGCCACCTCCAAACTATTTCTGCAGCGCCGGGTAGTCAGTATAACCCCTAGGTCCGGGCGTGTAGAACGTGGCCATATCCGGAGCATTGACCGCCGCGCCGGTTTTCCATCGCTCTACCAGGTCGGGAGTGGCAAGGAACGGCCTGCCCACAGCGATGAGATCGCATTTGCCTGCTGCCAGGTCGCTTTCGGCGCGCGCGGCATCGTAGCCGCCCGAGAGGATCAGCGTCCGCTTGAAAAGCTTGCGGAACGTCGCCTTCATGGAATCAGGCACAGTTGGCGCGCCCATAGATGAATGGTCCACGAGATGGATATACACCGGCCCGCGGTCGCTGAGCTGCTGCGCCAGGTAGGTATAGTCCGCCTCCATGGCGTCGTACAACGGCATGTCGTTGAACACGCCGAACGGCGAAAGCCGGATGCCCACCTTGTCCTTGCCGATGGCGGCGATCGCTGCCACCACGGCTTCCATCACGAATCGGCTGCGCTTCTCGATCGAACCGCCGTAAGCATCGGTGCGCTGATTCGTGTTCGGCCGGATGAACTGTTCAAGCAGATAGCCGTTCGCGCTGTGCAGTTCGACGCCGTCAAACCCCGCTGCCACGGCATTCTTTGCGGCCTGCGCGAACTCGGCAATGGCGCTCTTGATGTCCGCTTCGGCCATTGCCTGCGGCGCGGGATGGGGCTTCATGCCTTCGGCATCGGTGTACATCTCGCCGCTGGCTGCCACGGCCGAAGGCGCCAGCATGCGCGCGCCTGCTGGCAGATTCAGCGGATGGGCGATCCGCCCGCAGTGCATAAGCTGGAGGAACATTGTGGCACCCTTGGCGTGTACTGCATCGGTAACGCGCTTCCACCCCTCGACCTGTGCCTGGGAGAATATTCCGGGTATGCGCGGGTAGCCCAAGCCGTTCGGCGACGGCGATGTGCCCTCGGTGATGATGAGCCCTGCCGTGGCCCGCTGTGTATAGTACTCCGCCATGAGCGCGTTGGGGATATTGTCCGTGGCGCGGTTACGCGTCATCGGCGACATGACGAGATGATTCTGTAACTCCAGCTGGCCGAGAACGGATTTCGTGAACAGAATTGACATTGTCAATGCCTCCCTGGAGTGGTTTGATCACCTTGGTGAATGATGTGTCAACGGTTACTATCTCATGTATCGATGGGCGTTTACTTTCCTACGAGCTTCTCTTTATATTGTACCCCATCCTTCCATGCATTCCCCACCTGCTCGCCCACTGCCCAGAACCGGTTGTCCGGCATGGTCAGGAGGAAGGGACGCACCTTCTTCACGTCCGGCTTGCCGTTCTCGAGGTACTTTTCCTCGGAGTAGATGTTCACGATCTCGCCGATGAACAGGGTGTTCGTGGGCAGGTCAACGGTCTGGACGAGCTTGCATTCGATGTTGAGCGGGCATTCGCTTATCATCGGCGCGGACTTGAGCTCACCGTAGAAGATGTCAAAGAGCTTCGACTTGTCCTCCTTTGCCCCGGAGACAATGCCGCAGTAGTCCGTCACGGCCACCATGTCCACGGTGGGGATGTTGACGCTGAACTCGCCGTTCTCCCGGATCGCGGCGTTCGAGGCGTGTCCCCGGTTCACGCAGATCCCGAGCATGGCGGGCTGGTAATTGACGCGCGTGAGCCAGTCCAGTGCCATGAAGTTAACCTTCCCGTTCACGTGCGTTCCCAGCAGCGTCTGCGTCCAGGGCAGGCAGAACAGGTTCTTCTCGATCGTGATCTTGCTCATAGAAACCTCCTTAGTGACGGGTCTGGCGTATCAAAAATAGGTATTATCGTTACGCTTTCCACTCCGTTACGGTCTGGAACCTTCCGATATGGAGGCAGCGATCGATCTTCACGAGGATCAGGGCCGTGGTCGCGGCGCTGACAAATTCCGCAAGATCGGGATGTTTGCGCGACAGAAGCGACGAATACCTCGTCCTTGCTTGCTTCTGCCGCACTTCCCGCGCCCTGCCAATGATCGTGAACGCTTCTGCCCCAAGATAGTCTTTGCTGCTGTTTTCCCGGTTGTCGATCACCAGCGATACGCGGCTGTTCTGGATCATGTTCCGGAATTTTGTTGTTCTCTTCGGCGTTGCGAACAGCAATCCACGGCGATCGTGTGTAAGCGCGAACGCAACGAGGCTTGCATGGGGCCGATCATTGAACGCTGTGGCCAGCACGGCATGGCGCTGGGTCCGGTCGAAACGCCCGAGTCTTGCCAGAACGGAAACCGTTCCCCTGCTTGTCGTCGCCGGAATGGCGCCTGTGGTACTGGATGTTTTCCCGCTGCTCACCTTTTCACATTCCTTTCGCCTGTTTTTGAAGACGTTCGTTCACGGCAAGCAGCAGCGGGAACGCAATGGCCCAGGCGATACCGATGCCCAGGAGACCTCGGGGATCAGGCAGCCGGATCATGGCGCCGAGCTTTGCACCGCTGTAATAGGCCAGGGGACCGCCGATCGCTCCGAAGACAAGACCGAGCACGTACCTGCCGCGGAGCCAGCCCATAGAAACATTCATCGTCGTGGCGAGATTGACCCAGAGCATGACCATCCACAAGGAGCTGAAGGGCGCGGGAAATACGTAGGGGATCGGCGAGAATGAGCCGGAGGCGACAAGGACCGAGTCGAACACAAATCCCGTGCCCGCGGCAGCCAACGCAAGGAGCAGCTCCGGCCGCCAGTCCGGCGACAGGGCGAGGTGCAGGGCAAGGGCGAGCGGGACCGCGATGACGCCGAGCCACGGCATGCCGTTCGCCGCGCCGAGCACCGCGGCGAACCAGGCCGCCTGGAAAACGATGAAATTAATGACCTTGCGCAAGGGGATACCCCGCTTGTATCCAACCCTCGACGCCTCCGCCGAGGACCGTGACGTTCGTAAATCCCTGCTCCGAATATTCTGCCGCCCGACGGGCGGCACTCGCCTCTTGCGGTCAGGCGCAATAGAAGATGATCTCCCGGCCCTTTGCTAACGAACCGGATCTCATTTTGAATTCCTTGAATGAGGTCGCGCCTTCCAGTTGGTTCCTTTTGAACTTTTCGTCATCATCGTACGCGCAGACAAGGAGCGCCGCGCCGGAGAGAACCCTCTTTCTCGTCTCTTCCGGAGATATTCTTACTGGCTCGCCCATTTCCCCACCTCCGTTGTTGCAACATACCTGTCATTACCTGCTTCACCGTTCGCCCGACCGCAGTTCACTTGCGCTCCTCGTCAGGCATCTGCACCGGGACCAGCACTTCATTCCGCCTGAGGAACCACAGCGTAAAGGGCGAATTATAGCGCGCGAGGACGGGATCGCCAAGGGGTCGCAATTTCTTCCTTTGTATGAATGCTTCCAGCAGCGCTTTGTGCTCCTCATACCTCTCCCTGCTCCATGTCCCGGAGTAGGTTATGGCCGCCATGCGGCGGGCGGGGACCTGTTTGAGAAGGACCTTTGGGTCCACAGGCTGCGGCAGCGTGTCCATGGTATATTCCGCCGGCATCACAAATGCGATCCGCCATTGGCCGCCTGTTTGTTCCTGACTGACCGGTGCCGTCATGGCTATCTTTTCCGACCCCGCCTCCTGAGATACCGGCGTCGTCATGGCAATGGACTGCTTTTTTTGATTCTCCCCGGATATATACTTGAACAGCCGGCGAAAGCCTTCGTTCCCGGCTTTGTCAAAGTCCCCGTCAACCATGGTCTCGGCAATGATGTGGGACTCGTATTGCCGCAGCTCATAGTTCCCCTCTTTCATGATCACGGTGTATTT
>JAFNGD010000375.1 GCA_017885365.1 Nitrospirota bacterium | reverse complement strand
GGCATCGTCGCCGGCGGCGGCGTGGCCCTGCTCCGCTGCATCCCCATCCTCGATAAGCTGAAGCTCGGCGGTGACGAACAGATCGGCGTCAATATCGTGAAGAAGGCGCTTGAGGAGCCGATGCGCCAGATCGTGAACAACGCCGGTCTCGAGCCGTCGGTGATTGTGGACAAGGTGAAGTCCTCGGACAAGCCCAATTACGGGTTTGACGCGCAGAAGGAAGAGTACGTGGACATGCTTACGGCGGGCATCATCGACCCGACCAAGGTCACGCGCTCCGCGCNNGGGTGGCATGGGCGGAATGGGCGGCGGGATGTACTAAGAACCGTCCGCTTATAAATCGTTATATCGAAGGCTGGAGAGAGCAATCTCTCCGGCCTTTTTTGTTAGGATAAAAAAAAACAAAAGGTTGCTTTTTGCAATAAATTTGTGCATAATAGTACTATCGGCGTATTAGGTGAGCACGTGGAATGCCCTGAACAACAACCAAAGAAGGACATTTCTGAGGATCGTGGCTGCCAGGAAAGAATGTAAAAAGACTATACAAAACGCGACATTATAGCTCATTATGACCGCTATGTGTGCGACATTCGTTGTACATCTGTATCAAACTCGATGATAATTGAGCCTGGCAGGCAACCGCTTGTGTCAGGAGCGGGGCCGGCATCGTTTCAGGCTTTATTTATAAGGAGGGTGTCAAATGGATGGCAAAAGGCAGCGTGGTAAACACGAAGGAGCTTCAAGTCCTCAAAGCAGCCTCATGAAGAAGATGAAGATCGATTATGAAATAGCGCAATACAGTGCCGCGCTTGAAAAAATAGACCAGGAAAGCAGGTTCGGCCTCAAAAGCCACGATGAATTGGCCGCTATGACCGAGAAGGCGATGGTAGCCATGTGGGCTGCCGCCGACGCGTACGAACGGGAAGTGGGCGGCGATATCAATCTGATCAGAGACGCGCAGCGCAGCCTCCGTTTCGCCACGGACCGTTTCTTTTCCCAATGCGCCTATCATCGGGCGAGAACATGGCCGCGGGGATATCAGGGCGACTATGAGATGCTGGAGTTCCATTACCGGAACGAGCCGGGGTCCCAGGGCGTCGGCCATTATCTGGAGGACTATCTTCTTAAGAGCACCCTTGCAGTCGCAGTCAGAGAGCGGAAGGACCTTCTCAAGGACATTCTGCGGAGAGAAATGGCGGCCCGAAAGAAACCGTTGGTCATGGATATTGCCTGCGGGCCGTGCCGTGAGATCGTGGAGATGAACGAGGAGATCAAGCGGGCCGGTGCTTCCTTCATTTGTGTGGACCATGACCCGGAGGCCCTGGACTACTCGAAGGACCGTATGCAGAAGATCGCATTCCCCATGGACAAGGTCCAGTTCCGCCAGTATAATGCGCTGAAGATGGTGAACCACGAGCGGAATCTGCAGGAATTCGGCGCACAGGACATCATCTACAGCGTCGGATTGTTCGATTATCTCAGCGATGATGTTCTGGTCAAATTATTGAGATCCCTCCACGATCTGCTCAAGCCCGGCGGGATACTGGTCGCATCGTTCAAGGACAGCAGCAAGTATACAACGTTCATCTATCACTGGATCGTCGAATGGAACGCCTTCCTGCAGCGAAAGGAGCAGGACGTCCTGGCGTTGTATGAGCGTGCAGGCTTCCCCCCGGGGTCGGTCGTGACAACGCGCACGGCTTCGGAGGTCATCGAGTTCTATAATATATCGAAATGAAGCTGCGCCGGTCGTGCACGAAGGGCGGGCGAAGAGGGAGCAACTCATGACGGAGAAAGAACGATACGTCCAGGAAGAGATGTCAAAGCACCTGCAATTCTGGATCGGCATGTTTGCCATTCTGGCTGTTGCGCTCTTCATGTTCATCGGGATCGCCGACTATTTCGTCACGCCGGAGAACTTCAAACGGTTCCTGCTCTTGCGAGGAGGGGTTTCCTGCCTTCTCGGTGTCATGTTCTACCTTAATACGCTCAAGCGGAACCTGTATTATCAGCATGTAATCATAACGATCATCATCATCATCTGTACCCTGACCGTCGAATACATGGTGCTATATTTCGGCGGGCACGCGTCGTCGTATTACGCGGGGATCCTGCTGACCATCGTGGGGGCCTTCGGCTTCATCGCGTTCAATATGTCCTTTTCCCTCGCCATCGCCGTCCTTATCTATGCGCTGTATAACGTTCCGATACTGCTCCTGGACAAGATCACGGACCTTCCGACGTATCTCGCGAACAACATCTTTATGCTGTCCATGTTCTCGATCTCGCTGACCCTCCGTGTGTTGAGCCAGAAGAACATGGTGCGAAGCCTGGAACTGCAGTACGACCTTGCCCAGGAAAAGCAGAAGCTGGAGCTCTACTCCAATCAGCTCGAGGTGGTCGTTAAAGAACGGACGCAGGAACTGCAGAAATCGGAACAATGGCATCGATCGCTCTTCGAGAACGCCACGGACGGCATTATCGTCCTCAATCAACAGGGGATCATCGTGGATGCAAATGAAAAAGCGTGTCTCATGCACGGCTTTTCCAAGGACTACCTGGTCGGTACCCACATCGCGCTGCTGGAGGCCGATCATGCAAGGAACATATCAGACGAGCGGCGGAAAAGGATCCTGGAGGGAAATACGCTGGTCTATGAAACGAGCCATCACCGGAAGGACGGCACACCGTTGCGCCTCGAGATAAGCACGAAATCGATCAAGATCGGCGACGAGCTTATGATACAATCCTTTTACCGGGACATCACGGAAAAGAAGCAGCTCCAGGACCATCTGCAGCAGTCCCAGAAGATGGAATCCATCGGCGTATTGGCGGGNNGGTATAGCGCATGATTTCAACAACATGCTGACCGCGGTCCTGATCCATACTTCCGTTGTCAGGCGCAATGCCGACCTCAAGCCGAAGGCGGTCAACAGCCTCCAGGTCATTGAGGATATATCAAAGAGCACCGGGAACATGATCTCCAACCTGCTGGGTTTCGCGCGCGGGAGCACGTTCACGATCCAGC
>JAFNGD010000374.1 GCA_017885365.1 Nitrospirota bacterium | reverse complement strand
GCCGCCGACCAGCGTGATCGGTCCCGGCGAAACGATCATACGGCCCGCCATGAGCTCCCGGGTCGACTACGAGGCGGAGCTGGGCATCGTCATCCGGGACCGCGTCAGCCGCATTCCTCCCGAAGCGTCACGGGACCACATCCTCGGTTACACCTGCGCCAACGATGTGACCGCCCGGGACCTCCAGAAGAAGGACGGGCAGTGGACGCGGGCCAAGTCCTTCGATACCTTCTGCCCCGTCGGGCCGTGGATCCAAACGGACCTCGACCCCGGTGATCTCCTCGTCGAATCGTACGTGAACGGGGAGCGGCGGCAGTCGTCGCGGACCTCGCAGTTCATCTTCGGCGTCGATCACCTCATAAGCTTCATCTCGCAGGTCATGACGCTCGAGCCCGGCGATCTCATCATCACCGGGACCCCTGACGGCATCGGGCCGATGCAGGCCGGCGACGAGGTTGAGGTCCGGATCGAAGGGATCGGGAGCCTGAAGAACAGCGTGCGATGAACCAACCCTGACGGGCCGGAGTTCTTTCACTGGCGGTTTTTCACTAACGCTAAAAACGGCATTTGACATTGATCAGATCGGATACCCGTTGGATAATGGCGGATGTTTCCTTGACAGGCAGTTCAACCGGCAGGTGAATGCTTTGCCATGGATTTCATCCGTTTTTTATCATGATGGTAATCCGCATCTGACCTGTCTAAATGCGTTTTCTCGACTGATGCACTATTTTGATATGCGGAGGATGTGGTCGTGATGAATTCAACCGGGGAATCGTACATTCAATCGCTCTTTGCCGGGCGTCTCGGCGGTAAGATGTTCGGAAAGGACACGAAGATCTACAAGTTCGAGAAGATCAAGCGGGCGAAGCGGACCGCCCTTGCTGCGAACCCCGGTGCCGAGCTCATCGATCTGGGCGTGGGCGAACCTGATGAGATGGCCTTCCCCGGCGTGGTCCAGGCGCTCCAACAGGCGGCCGAGAGGCCCGAGAACCGCGGCTATGCAGACAATGGCATCCCGGAGTTCAAGGAAGCCGCGGCGCACTATCTGCAGCAGGTCTACGGCGTTTCGGGGCTCGATCCAGAGACCGAGGTGCTGCACGGCATCGGCAGCAAACCGGTGCTTGCCATGTTCCCTGCGGTCTTCATCGATCCGGGCGACGTGACGCTCATGACCGTGCCCGGCTATCCTGTGATGGCAACGCATACGCGGTGGTACGGCGGTTCGGTGGTGAACCTGCCGCTCACCGAGGAGAAGGGGTTCCTGCCCGACCTCGATGCCATCCCTGCCGACGTCCGGAAGAAGGCGAAGCTCCTCTACCTCAACTATCCCAACAACCCGACGGGCGCGGGGGCCACAAAGGCGTTCTTCGAGAAGGCTGTGAAGTTCGCGAAGGAGAACGAAGTCATCGTCGTGCACGACGCCGCTTATTCGGCGCTCATGTACGGAGCGAAACCGCTGTCGTTCCTCTCCGTGCCGGGAGCAAAGGACGTTGGCGTCGAGGTCCATTCCCTCTCCAAGGCGTACAACATGACCGGCTGGCGCCTCGCGTTCGTCGCGGGGAACGCCCGGGTGGTCGCGGGCTACGGGAACGTCAAGGACAACTACGACTCGGGCCAGTTCAAGGCCATCCAGAAGGCCGGCATCTACGCGCTCGAACATCCGGAGATCACCGATGAGATCAAAGCGAAGTACGAGCGCCGGCTTCGTTCCCTGGTCGGGACCCTGACGGACATGGGTTTCGCGGCAAGGATGCCTGCGGGCACCTTCTACCTGTATGTGAAGATGCCCAAGGGCGTGAAGAACGGCAGAAGGTTCTCCAGCGCTGAGGAGTTCTCCGAGTTCCTGATCACCGAAAAGCTCATCAGCACGGTGCCCTGGGACGACGCCGGCTCCTACATCCGTTTCTCGGCGACCTTCGAGACCAAAGGCAAGGCCGATGAACAGCGGGTCCTCGACGAGTTCAAGAGGCGGATGGGGGGGCTGCAGTTCGAGTTCTCGGCCTAACAGCATTTACCGCAGCCAAAAGTAGGCGCTTCTCAGCGAGGGCGCAGAGAAAGGCGATAAGGGCGCGGGTAACGATGGGGAAGAGACGGATGAAGCTGATGCTTTTTCCCCGTGTCACCTCGTCACCTGTCGCCCTGTTGGATCCACCATGTCGGTCATCGCATACATCGGGATAGGGTCGAACGTGGGCGACCGGGAAGCAAATTGCCGAAGGGCCATTGAGCTCCTGGCGGAGGCCGGCAGGGTCATGGGCGTATCCTCTCTCTATCGAACGGAGCCGGTGGGATACCACGAACAGGAAGATTTCATCAATGCCGTGGCCGCGGTCGAGACCGACCGCACACCGGACGACCTGTTGAAGGTGTGCCATGCCATTGAGGACCGGCTTGGCCGAAAGCGCGGTTTGCGGTGGGGGCCGCGGACGGCGGACCTCGATATCCTGCTGTACGGGAGCCAGGTGGTCAACCGGCCGGGTCTTTTCATTCCTCATCCGCGCATGGCAATGAGGAAGTTCGTGCTGGTCCCGCTTGCGGAGATCGCGCCGGATGCGGTCAATCCACAGCTTCACCGGACAGCAGCACAGCTTCTCGATGAGCTGCACGACCGTCACCTGGTGATGAAATACGGCGAGGGGTCCGGGAAGCCATGAACCAGAGCGCTGTAAACCGGCATGCCCGGTATATCGTGATCGATGGCCCCATCGGCGTGGGAAAGACGAGCCTCGCGACGCTGCTTGCACCCGAGCTGAACGCGCGCCTGATCTTCGAGCGCGCCGAGGAGAACCCATTCCTCACCGATTTTTACCACGATCCCGCCCGCTTCCGGTTCCAGACGCAAATATTCTTTCTCCTGAACCGGTTCGCCCAGCAGGAGGAGTTCTCCCAGCACGACCTGTTCAACCAGGTCACCATCAGCGACTACCTCTTTGCGAAGGACCGGATCTTCGCCTACCTGAACCTGAACGACCATGAGCTCGCCCTGTACGAGCAGATCTACAAGATGATCGAGCCCAAGGTCGTCAGACCCGACCTCGTTATCTTTCTCCAGGCGGACACTGAGACCATTCTGCGCCGCATCAAGCAGCGGGCGCGGCCGTTCGAGAAAGAGGTGAGCCGCGACTATATCGAGGCCGTGAATGAAGCATATAGCCACTATTTTTTCCGGTACACCGAGACCCCGCTTCTCGTCATCAATACATCGGATATCGATTTCGTTCACAATCCCCAGGACCTGGATGACCTCATCCGCCAGATCCTGAGCATGCGGCAGGGAACCCTCTATTACGTTCCCCGGTCCCGGTGATGATCGGTACAATGCATCCTGTTCTTACCCTCTGAGCCATTCCTGTTCGTGACTTCCCCCCCCTGTCTCGTATTGCGCCATTCTGTAAAAAATAATGTAAAATAATGACTTGCAAAAATTTTAGCACTCATATTGACAGAGTGCTAATTATGTGGTATATAATAATTGTTAAAAGAAATCAGCATCATGGGAGGTGATGGGGCTGGATTCTTTATGTGGTCTTTAGCAGTCGACCTTCAACCCGTATTTCAAGGCTTCAGCAGCCGTACGAGGGCTATGATGATCATTGCCCCATGAAAAGGGATGAAGGTCGAATATTTCAATCGCCGGCCTTTTCACAGGCATCAGGCAATACTTTGAAAGGGAGGGATCATTATGAAAAGCTTAATTCGTTGGGATCCGTTCAGGACCATGAGGGCATGGGACCCCTTTGATGAAATGAGGACCATGCAGAGGGATATGGACAGGTTGTTCGGCCGGCTCCTGGGGACGGAGAGAGAAGGGGAGGTCGGCCGTCTCGGCCTTTGGATGCCGTCAATCGAGAGCTATACGAAGGAAGGGAAGCTGTTCATCAAGGCGGAGCTTCCTGGTGTTGACCCGAAGGACCTTGAGGTCACCATCACCGACCGCGAGCTCGTGATCAAGGGTGATCGGAAGGCCGAGAAGGACGAGAAGGAGAAGGATTATAGCTATCGCGAGATCTCCTATGGGTCCTTCGAGCGCCGGTTCGTGATCCCGGAGGGTGTCAAGACCGAGGACCTGAAGGCGGCCTTCGCCAACGGCATCCTCGAGATCTCGGTACCGATACCCGAGGTTTCGAAGGCAAAGAAGATCGAGATCAAGACCGAGGAGCCCAAGAAGCTGGAAGCGGGAACAACGGTCAAGAAAGCTGCATGACCTATTTGAAATAACAGCTTGGACCATCGGTCCAAAAGGCTGGCCATCCCGGAGGCCCATGGGGGCTTTCGAGATGGCTTTTTTCATCGCCAATGATTGACAATGGTACGCTCAACCTGTGTGTGCCTAAATGCTGTGCCTAAACGGGCTGTTGCTCAAACCCCGTTCACCCTTCGACAAGCTCTGGGCGAACGGTATGGCCTTTGATATTGGGTACTTTTTCCGTTCGTGCTGAGCCAGTCGAAGCACAAAATCGATTTGGGCAACAGCCCG
>JAFNGD010000373.1:2639-2798 GCA_017885365.1 Nitrospirota bacterium | reverse complement strand
AGTTGAGGCAGGCCAGGCCGCCCATACCCTCGCCGTGCACCTGCTTGCCCGTGTGGCACTTGGTACAGAACTTTTCCGTCGGGAGGAAGTGGTGGAGGCCCGATTTGTCCGCCTTCACCTCGCCGTGGCACTCAGTGCACTCGATCTGCTCCATGTACA
>JAFNGD010000373.1:0-2570 GCA_017885365.1 Nitrospirota bacterium | reverse complement strand
TTGGGATTGTTCTGGGTGAAATCGTAGAATTTGTAGGAAATGAATCCACCGCCGCCCACGATGACCAGAAGCATCGAGACGATAAGCACCTTTGCCTTCAGCGTCATCGGCTCCTGGAGCCGGTCTTTGGCCCACTGAAGTTTTTCTTTGAACCAGACAATAACCTTCATTACCCCCCCTGCAATGTTCTGTTGCAAGCCGATTGAGCCACGATTTATATCACAGCGGCCAAAAGAAGTCAATAGCTATCGCAATCATCATCCCCTGTCCCTGCGGTCATCCTGCATTCCCGGCGGAGGACAGAAAACCGTGGGTAGTCCGGTGTTCAGGCAGGAGGGAACGGCGGCACGATGCCCCCGGATTGCCGCTATCCGATGGCCGGACCGGTGTGGCGGTCCACCCTTTCCTCACACCCTCAAATCCTGACTATCAATGCTTGCATACACAGAACGAGCAACGGCACAGGTGCATAAAACCACTTTCCCCTTGACAATACAGGCCCCAAATCATACCATACTTCCATCATTACAGAACGAGAATGCATCCTGAGCAGTGCCCCACCATCAACATAATTGTAATTCCCATTTCCTTCTTCCATGACAGGGAGGTCCGATGAAGCGACGTAGTTTTCTCAAATTAGCGCTTGCCTTCCTGGGAGCAACGAGCCTTGCCTCCTTCGTCTACCCGGTCTTCCGGTATCTCGCGCCGTCCGCAAGCGCGGAGCGTTCCAAGACCCTCANNGGGCTCATCGCCGTGTCCCGGGTCTGTACGCACCTGGGATGCCTGGTGCAGTACGACAAGGAGAACAAGAGGCTGCTCTGCCCCTGCCACGCGGGGGTCTATGACCTCGAAGGGAACACCGTCTCAGGACCGCCGCCGAAGCCCCTGCCGAAGCTGCCGCTCAGGGTCGAGGGCGAGACCATCGTGATAGGGTGACAACCATGTGGGAACGGCTCAATAACTGGCTGGAAGTGCGGATCGGCGTCGATGACCTGATCAGGTCGCAGGTCACCGAGTACCGGGTGCCGAAGAACATCAACATCTTCTATACCTTCGGGTTCGTTGCCGCCGTCGGTTACCTGATCCAGGTCCTCTCCGGGATCATGCTGCTCATTTATTACGTCCCCCATCCTGACCACGCCTTCCGGAGCGTCCAGGACATCATGATCAAGGTCCCCTACGGCTGGCTCTTCCGGCAGATGCATGTCATGGGCAGCAACCTCATGATCGCCGCGATCGGGCTCCACATGCTCACGGTTTTCGTCATGGGGAATTACAAGCGGCCGCGGGAGCTCACCTGGGTCGGCGGAGCGCTCCTGTTCTCCGTGACCATCGCCTTCGGGTTCAGCGGCTATCTCCTGCCCTGGACCCAGCTCAGTTACTGGGCGACAACGGTGGTGACCTCCATCCCGACCGCCGTCCCCGTGGTCGGCGATTTCGCTGCCCGGATCCTGCGGGGAGGCGACCAGGTGACCGGGGCGACACTCAGCAGGTTCTTTGCCTTCCATGTATCGGTCCTCCCCCCGCTGTTCCTGCTCCTGGCGGGATTCCACCTCTTCCTGGTCAAGCGGATCGGCATCTCGGCGACGCCCTTCGGCCTGCCGGCCGAGGAAAAACGGCCATGGACCGAATATCACAAGAAGAGCCATGCGGACGGCTATCCGTACTATCCCCGGTTCTTCCAGATGGACATGCTCATGGTCATGGTCTATCTGGCCGTCATGTTCTTCCTGATCACGTTCCTGCCGAACCTCTTCTTTCCTGCAGAAGCCACGATACCCGCGGACCCCTTCAAGACACCGGTCAGCGTCCGTCCGGAGTGGTACCTGCTCGCGCAATATCAGCTGCTCAAGATCATCCCGAACAAGTTCCTCGGGATCATCATCCAGCTGGTCCTGTTCGCCCTCTTCCTCCTCTGGCCGTTCTTCGACACGGAGAAGGAAAAGAACATCATGAAGCGGCCCATGCTGCGCATCCTCTTCCTTTTTGCCTTCATCCTGTGGGTGATCCTCATGTTCTGGGGGAGGTCTTGATGCGGTACCTAGGTCTGTCCCTGATGATGATCGTAAGCCTCCCCTCGTTCGCGGCGGCGGGCTACCAGGAGGATTTCGCCCGGGAGTTCCTGTCCAAGACCTGGATCGGTGAACGGATCGAGGAGAACGCCTGCATCGACTGCCACTCCTCGGAACAGATGAAGCCGTCCTTCCGGGACATCCCCGACGAGTGGAAGAAGAGCTGGCATGCCCAGAACAACATATCCTGCCACGACTGCCACGGCGGCGACCCGAAGGACCCCTCGGTGTCCATGACGCACCAGCGGGGATTCGTCGGCGCCCCTGCCGCGCGCCAGGTCCCCGAGTTCTGCGGGAAATGCCACATCGGCATCCTGAAGAACTACCTGGAGAGCGGCCACGGGAAGGCCCTTCGTTCCACGGGCAAAGGTCCGCATTGCGTGGTCTGCCACGGGTCGCACAATATCCAGCGGGCCAACATCGAGATCATCAATGAACAGCGGTGCACGAAATGCCATTCCTACGAGCGGGCGAAGGTCATGAAGCAGGCGCTGTTCC
>JAFNGD010000372.1 GCA_017885365.1 Nitrospirota bacterium | reverse complement strand
GATTTTCTTCGCGCCGGCTCCGCGCGCCGCAACGGCGGCCTTCCCTGCGGCCAGCCGGAGCTTGTCGGCCGAAAACTCGGACCGTTTACCGAGTCCGGCGACGATCAGCCGCTCGGCCGCGATCCTTCCCTCGGGGTAGAGCATTCCTACGCTGCCGGCCTTCGCGCTGAGGTCGCCGCGCTTCAGGAGCTTCTGGACCGTGCCGCCCAACGCCTTGTCCGCCCGCGCAGCGGTAGGGCCGAGCTTCTCTCCATCAACGACCATGATGATTACCGCGTCGGTCCGCAGCGTTTCCAGCTTACCGGCCTTGACCGTTATCTTCATCCACACCGCCCTCAATAGGAGTTACTGCGCGACAAATAAATGATCTTTACACGGATCGCTGCTGATATGATACGTATGATAACGGCTGATACAGCATGCTTATCGTTAACATGGAATGGTTTTGTCCTGCGCCTTGTCCGCCTTGATCATAACAAGATCCGCCGTTATCCGTGTCCAAGACCTTTCTCCCCGTCCCCCTGTCGCCGCGTCACCGCGTCAGTCTTTTCTCACCACCACCGGCTCCAGCCCGTCCAGCGCGAGCTTGGCCGCGATACGCTCGGCCTTCTCCTCGCTGGGATAGAGCCCGACGCGGACGCGATAGAACATTCCAAGATTGGTCTCCCCGGGGACGATATAAACCGTCTCGTATTTCGCCTGGAGCCGCCCTTTCAGTGTCTTCGCGTTCTCCTCCTCCACGAATGCGGCGGCTTGGACCGTGTAGACGCCGTCGCTCCGTACTGGCGCAAGCGTCTCGATCTTCACCCGTGCTGTGCCCTCCCGGACAAAGTCCAGGGCCCTGGCGGCCCCATAGGACAACTCGAGGATGCGGTCCCGCACCAAGGGACCGCGGTCGCTGACCCTGACGTCGATGGTTTTGTAATTGTCGAGGTTGGTGACGCGGATGACCGTTCCGAGGGGCAGGATGCGGTGAGCGGCCGAAAGGCCCTCTCGATCGAAGGTCCCTCCGTCCGCTGTTCTCCTACCGTGGAACTCCCTGCCGTACCAGGAGGCCGTTCCCGTCTCCCGGTAGACCTGCTCCCGCGCCAATGCAGGCGCGGGCATGGGCGCAGGTGCCGGCGGCTCAACGGCCGCCGGTACCGCCGGGAGCGGCGCTTTGCCCGCACAGGACACGATGACAGGCACGGCGCAGAGGACGGATATACAAACGGCCGCAAGTTTCATCGATGGGTGCCGCTGACCGGGATTACGCCTTTGCCGGGGCCGCGGCCTTTTTCGCTTTTTTGCCGCCGGTCTTGTAGGCCTTGGCGGCCCGCAGCTTCCGCTGGGCGCGCTTCACTTGNNNCTNCNAGGTGCCCGAGAAGAAGGTCACGCAGGAAGAGCTCGCAGCGAAGATCGGGAAGTTGAAAGAGAAGGCGAAGGCAGTAAAGGAAAAGGCCGCCGGAACGAAGTCCGCCCCGGCAGCGCGCAAGGCAAAGAAANNTTTCTTTGCCTTGCGCGCTGCCGGGTCGGACTTCGTTCCGGCGGCCTTTTCCTTTACTGCCTTCGCCTTCTCTTTCAACTTCCCGATCTTCGCTGCGAGCTCTTCCTGCGTGACCTTCTTCTTTGGCACCTGGGTGGTCCTCCTCGATCAGATTGCCCGAACGGCGCAAACAAACGCCTCATGGCCGGACAATAATAGAACAACCACTCTCATAAATCAAGGGATTTCCGTATCCTTGAACAGGCGAGACAGGTCGTGTTCGAATGGCTGGAGTATGATGGACGGAACAGGCGGGATGCGAACGGATCTACTTCTTGGCGGCCTTCATGAGACGATCGTACTTCTCGGCGCCCACGCAGTCCTTGGCGAAGGCGCACCACTCGACGCACGATACGCCCATGGGCCGGGCATTGATGTGGCCGCACTTCTTGCAGACCGTGTCCGGCTCGTCGGTCCAGATCTCCATCTTTTCTCCGCACTTCTGGCACCGGATATCCTCCGGCTTCGGTGTGCGGATCTCTGAGCTGCCGGGGCAGCCTTCACTGAAAATTCCCATGTTTTGATTATACCACTCGCCGCAAGAAAAGATATGATGCAGGTCATAGTGCCGATGGGGAACAAGGTCATAGGTCATGGGTCGAACCGAGTACTGTTTTCCTCTCCCCTTTCACCTATCACCCAGCACCTATCACCTGGTCCTACAGCTTCACCTCGAACTCCATCTCCTTCTCGCCCAAAAGGAACCGCTTCCGGACCACCTTTATCTTCATTATATCACCTTTGTCCTTGTAAAAAAGGGCCAGTTTGATGTCCTGCAGAGAGGTCACCGGCACGCCGTCCAGGGACACGATCACGTCGCCGGACCTGAGCCCCGCCGCCTTCGCCGGGCTTTCCTGAACGAAATCGTTGATCAGGAGCCTCCCCTTGTCCTCCTTGAAGGTGGCCATCAGCCTCGGCGCGGTCATGCCGTCGAGGGGCTGCGGAAAGATGATGAAGTCCGCGATATCCCGCTCGATCTCCCCGTCGTTCAGAATGATGGTGTACGGGAGGCCGTTCCGCCGGAAGGCCCGTTTCGGGATGCCGTTGCCGTAGACCAGGTGGCCGCCGCCGGCAATGACCGCAATCTGCCGATCTGGGTTCTTCTTGAGGTACTCGTCGATGGCTTCTGCCATGGTCTCGTCCCACAGCACCTGGGCCTGGAGAAAGAAATCGAAGTTCTTCTCGCCCTGGCCCTTGTGCTGGTCGAGGGCCTGCCGGATGCGGCGCCGGTAGTCCTCGTCGGCGAAGTCCGTCTCGCGCGGCAGCTCCTTTCGTTCTTCGTCGGTCAGGGCGTCCATGCCCTCCTTCGACACCTTTTCGGTGATCTCCTTCCTTATATTAAGGGCGACCACCGGCACGCGTTCCCGCCGCGCGAAATCGAGGATTGGCTTGTAGAGGTTGTAGTCGAACCCCCAGCGCTTGTAATACTCGGACCGGTTCAGGAACTCGCTCTCGTCGATGGCGCCGCTGAGGTAGTCGTCAAGGGTGGACTGGAAGGGCCGCTGGAACATCTCCATGCCGATGGCGAGCTTCGGGTCCTTCTTATGCAGGTCCCGGATGATCTGAAGCTGGACATTGTGGTGGCTGAACCGGTCGTGGTACTCGCCCAGGTAGACGATCTTCTTGGCCGCAGCGGCCTCCGTCACGTTGACGAGTTTCTTCATCAGCGACAGATCGACGACCGCAGGCTCCTCGCGGAAAGCGACGATGATCCCGCGCTCGGCCGTGGCGATCTTCTTGTCGATGTTCCTTCCCTTCTCGAAGGCAAGGCTGCTGTACTTCCCGTAATGGGCGATCTTCGGGAATGCTGCCGCGGCCTCCTCAGCAGAACGGGCGTTGAAGATCCCAACGACCTTGTCTGCGTTCCACGGGTTCGTCCGGACCTCGAGGCTGAACCCCGCGGTCGGAGCCGGAACCGACCCGAACAGCCGCTTGACCAGCGGATTGTCCGCGCCAAGGATGACGACCGACGACGCCTTGAGGTCCTCATCGGTAAGACGCTTCCCAATGCCGTCCTCCTTCTTTTCGTCGTTCTGCGTCCGCTCCCTTGCGAAGCCCGCGATGACCGCCTGGTAAATCGGGATGCCCGCTTCCTCTGTGACGATGATCGGCCGTTCATCCCCAAGCAGCCGCGCGACGACCGGCGGCATCTCGTCCTCCGTCAGCGTCCTCGGAAGGTCATAGTCACCGTCAAACACCACGTACGCCGGTTCCTCGTCGACAAAGAGCGTGATCTCCTTCCGCTCGGCATCCAGCGTGACCGACATCTTCTTCTCGCCGCCCCGCAGGTACAGCAGGGTCAGGGGCAGCTCGACGGCGACGGTGCTGTTCTTCCGCGCAACCTTGATCGTCAGCTCGAACTGTGATCCTTTCCTCCGGACCGACGAGCTCTCCACGCGGATGTCGACCAGCCCTTTCTCCTCGAGCCACTGATGGAAGAAGGTTGACAGGTCCCTGCCGGACCGCTTCACGAAGACGTCCTTGATGTCGTCCCATGAGGCCGCGGTGAACTGCCGCTGCCCGATGAAATCCTTGAGCGCCCCGAAGAACGTCTCGTCTCCCGTCATGGTCCGGAGCAGGTGGAAGACCATGGCAGCCTTGCCGTAGCCGATGGAGCGCGAGGGAAGGCCCGTCCTGCTCCTGAACTCGCTGAGGGGGAACTCGTTCGTGCTGTTCACATACGCCCCGTAATTGACGAGCTGCTGCTTGCGGTACTCCCAGCCCTTGCCCTTCTGCTCCTCGTACCAGTGGTCCGCAAGGTAGGTGGTCAGGCCTTCGGCCCAGTTCCCCCTCTGCTCATCGATATAGACCGAGTTCCCGAACCACTGGTGCAGGATCTCGTGGCCCAGCGAGGTCTCCACGATGAACGGCAGGCGCACCACGTCCTGCCCCAGGAGGGTGAAGGCGGGCATGGAATAACCGGTGGACAGGAAGTTCTCGACGATGGAGAACCGCTTGTAGGGGTAGGGCGTGAGCATCTTCTCGTACAGTTCGAAATACTTCTTCGCGTACTGGAGGTAGGTCTTTGCGAGCTCCCGGTCCTCCTTGAAGAAATAGGCGTAGAGCTCACGGTCGCCGAAGCGGTCCTGGGTCGCCTCGTAGCGGTCCGTGGCGACCAGGGAGAGCCCGTCAACGGGGTGGGGAAAATCGAAGGTGAACTCGGTGCCGCCGTCCTTCTTTACCTTGGCGATCCTGTCCGCCTCCGATACAGCCTCGTACCCGACGGGGAGCTGCGCTGTGAGCTTCCAGCGCAGGAGACCGGACGGCTGAGGGTACCAGAGCCCGGTGAGCGAGATCCCGCGGTCGTCGATGGTGCTCGATACGACCCCGAAGTTCCTGTCGCCCTGGGGCAGACCGCCCTTGAACACGCCCTCATACCGGACCTCCAGCACGCCGTCCTCGGACGGCCTGATATCGAGGGTACCTTCCCGGGCAGTCGCGGGGATGTCCTTGTCGTTCAGCGTAACGCGGCCCACCACAAGCTGGCCGGTATGGAAGGACATCACCTCCCCCGCACGGACGGGAAGGGTCATGCGCCCCCGGATCAGCGACAGGGGGATATCAAAGGAGACATCAAGCCTGCACTCAACGGGTCCAGGCGCCGATCGTCCAACCGCAAGAGCCGCGCAGGACCAACTGAGCATCAGGAAGGCAGCAAGAAGCGTTTTCATTATCATCTCTCCACTTCGGTCTGAATCCAGGAGCGAGCGCAGTCCC
>JAFNGD010000371.1 GCA_017885365.1 Nitrospirota bacterium | reverse complement strand
ATCTTCTACTGCGAGTTCGACGGACCGCGGGACCGCAGGGTGTTCGTAAAGGTGATGAAGGATTAGAGCAGGAGTCAGGAGTCAGGAACAACCTCCACCCTTCAATGAAAATATGATAAAAAATTATATAAGACCTGCAATTCTTATTGGATCACTTCTTTTCGCCTGCGAATCCCTTATCCAAGCGCAGTCCGCGGAGGTCAACACCTACCGGCGGCTGGTCGTGGATGGCTCGGCACGTCTCCAGCAGGGCGACCACCGCGGCGCACGGGAGGCTTTCGAGGAAGCACTTCGGTATGTCGATACCGACGAAGCTGCTCACCTCGGTCTGGGAATAGCAAACTTCCATCTCAGGGACGACCGTGCCGCCGAACGGGAGCTCGGGCGTGCGATCGAGCTCAAGCCGCGCGACAAGATCGCCTATCAGGTGCTCGGCGACCTGGCATACAGGCGGGACGACCTCGGCGCCGCCGTGGCCAACTGGGAAAAGGCGCTCGAGATCGATCCATCCGATACTGCAGTCAGTTCGCGGCTCGAGCGGCTCCGTCGGGAGCACCGGACCGAGAAGGACTTCAACCGGGACATCACGAGCCATTTCTCGATCAAGTACGAGGGAAGGGAGAAGATCGAGGCAGGCAGGATCGTCCTCCGGATCCTTGAGGATGCGTACGGAGAGGTCGGCAGGGCCCTGTCGTACTACCCCGACCAGGAGATTGCCGTTATTCTCTACACGAACCAGCAGTTCCAGGAGGTGACCGACGCCCCCGGCTGGAGCGGCGGCATCTACGACGGCAAGATCCGCGTTCCTATGGGCGGCATCGAGAAGGAGACACCGGGGCTCCGGCAATTGCTGGTCCATGAATACACCCATGCAGTGGTTCGTGCCATCGCCCGGCATGTTCCTACCTGGCTGAACGAAGGGCTCGCCCAGTATTTCGAGGGGAGGGAGATCGGTTCCCGCCAGAAGGACATGCTCCGCCAGCTTGCTCAGGCTGGTAATCTCCCGGCCCTCGCTGCACTTGAAGGTTCGTTCATGGGGTTGAACGGTCCCCAGGCGGCCTACGCCTACCTGGTCAGCCTTTCCGTCGTGCGCCATATGATCGACCAATACGGCATGTACCGGATCAAGATGGTGCTGGAGGAATTTGCCGCGGGCGCCGATCCTACCACTGCGATCAACAACGCTCTTCTTGTGTCCTATGCGGATTTCGAACGGGGCTGGAGGCGGTCGCTGGAGCGGTAGGTAACCGGTCATTCCCCTGCACACCGCACCTGCCAGCGTCGTTCCTTGTGCGGACATCCAATCCCTCCGCCGAAAAAAACGATTTGTCTTTATCGTACCCATCTGTTGTGGTACTATTGCCCATGACGTCCCCGGTATCAGAACATCTCAGGCTTTCCGATTTCGATTTCGACCTGCCCGAAGAGCTCATTGCCCAGACCCCTGCGGAGGAGCGGGACCGGTCCCGGCTCCTGGTCCTGGACCGGAGGAACGGCGCTGTCAGCCACCGGATTTTCTCAGATATCACCGAGCATCTCGTCCCGGGCGATCTCCTCGTTCTGAACGATACGAAGGTCTTCCCCTGCCGGTTGCTGGCACGGAAGGCAGGAGGAGGCAAGGCCGAGCTGTTCCTGCTCGAAGAGAAGGGGATCAACCTCTGGCATGCCCTGGTCAAGGGCGGTGTCGACGCCGGAAGGACGGTCTCCGTAGCGCCGGGTATCGAGGCAGAGGTGCTCTCCACGGCAAGCGACAGCATCCGGCTCGTTCGCTTCAGCGGCATAACGGACATCCGGACGAGGCTCGGCGATCTGGGCAGGACGCCGCTCCCTCCGTACATCAAGCGGGAGCCGATCGCAAATGACATCCAACGGTACCAGACGGTGTACGCGAGCCGCGAAGGGGCGGTGGCTGCGCCGACCGCGGGGCTGCATTTTACGGTTGAACTTTTTCAGCGATTACGCGACCGGGGGATCGGGACGGCCATGGTGACCCTCCACGTGGGACCGGGGACGTTCCAACCCGTGCGGACCGGGGACATCGCGGATCACCGGATGCATGCCGAATGGTACGAGGTCCCGGCGGGAGCGGCCGAACAGGTCAACCGGGCAAGATCGGAAGGGCGGCGGGTCATAGCAGTGGGCACCACCAGCGTGCGCGCGCTGGAGACCGCGGCGCGGACCGACGGGAAGGTCCATGGCGGTGAGGGTTCCTCGGAGCTGTTCATTACGCCGGGGTATTGTTTCAACATCGTGAACGGCATGGTCACGAACTTCCATCTGCCGAAGTCTACGCTGCTGATGCTGGTCGCGGCGTTTGCGGGACGGGAAAGCGTTCTGTCCGCGTACCGCGAGGCCGTCAGGCAACGTTACCGGTTCTTCAGCTATGGCGACGCGATGCTCATTCTGTAACGATCTCTGGTGCGCAGCATTCCATTCGAACGGAGTCCGTAATGCTTGATCAGCGCGGCGGCATCATATCAAAGATATTTATCATCCCGGTGGGCGTGGTGGTGATCATCGGCGTCTTCTCCCTAGGTTACTACATCGGCAGGGACCAGGGCAGTAAGACGGCATCGAACGAGAAACCGGCGGCCCTCCCCGAGGTAGTATCGCAATATCTGCCCAAGAAGGAGGAGTTTACCTTCTACAAGACGCTGACCGAAAAGGGCGATAAGACGGTATCCATCGACCTGAAGCCGAAGCAGAGACCGGAGGAGGGTACTCCTTCGAAAAAGGAGAATGCCGCTCCTGCCGCTGAATCGAAGCCGAAGCAACAGGAAGCGGTAAAGGTCCCCGAGGCAAAGGCCGGGAAGACCGCAGCCAAGCCCGCGGTGCAGCAGACGGCCAAAGCTCAACACCCGCCGGCTCCCGCTCCGAAGGAACCTGCGGTCGCCAGGCAGGCACCGTCCAGGGTCCGGTATACCATCCAGGTGGGGTCCTATCCCGAGAAGGCGATGGCTGAAGAGGAAACAAAGAACATGAAGAAACGCGGGTATGCCGCGTTCCTGGTAGCTACCGACATCCCGGAGAAGGGAAAATGGTACCGTGTACGGGTGGGGAGCTTCGCGAACAAGCAGTCAGCGGAAAAGCTGGCAAATGAGCTGAAGGGCAAGGAAGGGATCGACGGGTTCATCACGACGGAATAACAGTACCCGGTGAGAAGGTGAAAGTGAAAGGGGCAAGGGAAAAGGTGACAGGCAAACGGTACTAGCGGGATCACCGTGCTCTTTCGGTGTCTTTGGTCTTTCTGGTCCTAATGCACCGTCTGCTGGCTTACCTTCTGTACGGGAAGGGGGACCATGGCGACCTGGTCGTTGTCCAGCAGCATCTCAAGCCAGTAGGTCCCGGGCGCCGGGAAGGACGTATTGAAGCGGACCGAGATGTCCCGGTGCCGCTGAGTCTCGTTGATAAGCGCAATCTTCGCCTCCGACTCAGACAGGACCGTTTTCCGGTCCGGCGCAAGGAGCCTGATTGTGGCCTGGAACTCTCCCCGGCCGCCCGACCATTCGTTCATGATCGCGAAGCGCGGATGGAGCGCCGGGAATGTCCCGGCCGAGATGGTCTCGAACAGCCCCATGAGGCTGAACTTCCCGCCTATTTCCTGCCGCACATCGTCGCATAGAACGGTGTGCACGAGCGTTGGTTTGATCTTGTTGGTCGCCATGACGGAACAGTAGCACAGAACCATGCCTCCGTCAACGGCTTTTCCCTTGACAAACCCCCATGTTATCAGTAATCTTACCCCCACGTGAATCCAAGAGCGAGCGCATTCCCGCGGCTTTCTGCGGGGTTAGCGAGCGATTAGAATAAACTTAATTCCCTGAGGATCGAGCTTCCCTGCAGCTTGCTGCAGGGAGCTTCAATCCAGGAGCGAGCGCATTCCTGCAGTTTGCTGCGGGGTTGGCGAGCGATCAGGATAACCATCCTACCTTTGCGGATCGAAGATTCCCTCCCGTTGCTGCAGGGAACTTCAACGGCTGCTCGTGCCCGTCCTAGACGCTTGGGACAAGGCAGGGAGCGGATATGTTTCTATGACACCATCGGAACTGAACAAACTCATCGAAAGCTTCCATCCTCTCGAGAACAAGCTCCTCCTGAGCTTCTCCCGGTCGGAGAGTCTTTCGGCGACCGGCATCATGGCTGTCTCTGGCCTTGATGAGTCGCGCCTGGACATGGCCGCCGGGTGGCTCACCTCCAAGGGACTGCTCGCGGTTACCGGCGAGACGGTCACGACCTTTGTCTCCCTGACCGAGACCGGTGCGGCTTACAAGGATAAGGACACCCCGGAGACACGCATCATCGCGGCACTCCGGAAAGGCGAACAGTTCACGGTCAAGGACATCATCCAGACCTGGGGGCTCGATCCGACGGAGGTGAGCTCCGCGGTCGGCGCGCTGAAAGAGGCGAAGGTCATCCAGATCGTCCAGGGNNTACGCGGCGCTGCTGGACCTGATCCGGGCCGTGGGCGAACAGGGCCAGCCGGAGCTGTCGGCATTCCCGCCGGACCAGCAGAAAATGGTCCAGGACAACTTCCACAAGCGCGGCAAGGGGAAGGGCATCTTCCGCATCACCGAGAAGAAGGACCGCACCTACAGCCTCACTGCAGACGGCAAAAATGCCCTGAGTCTCATCCAGGTGCGGGGTGCGGTGACCGAGGAGGCGTCGGCGCTCACACCGGAGATGCTGAAGCAGGGGAGCTGGAAGAACGCCCGGTTCCGAGCCTACAACATCTCGCTCAGTCCGCCGCGCGTCAGCATCGGCAGGAAGCATCCCTATCGTGAGTTTCTCGACTACGTCAAGTATCAGTTCGTCAGCATGGGATTCGAGGAGATGCGCGGCCCCCTGGTGGAGAACGAGTTCTGGGACATGGACGCACTCTTCATGCCCCAGTTCCATCCGGCCCGGAACATCCACGATGTTTACTTCGTGAAGGAACCGGCGTCATGCAGGGAGATCGAGGCGCCCTTCGGAAGGCAGGTCGCTGCCGCGCACAAGGACGGCGGAAAGACCGGCTCCAGCGGCTGGCGCTACGCCTTCGACGAGGAGCGCGCCAAGCGCCTCATCCTGCGGAGCCAAGGCACGGCCGTTTCCGCGCGGACGCTCGCGTCCGGTCCGAAGGTGCCGGGCAAGTACTTCTCCATCGCCCGCTGTTTCCGGTACGACGCGGTCGACGCGACCCATGCACCGGACTTCAACCAAGTGGAAGGGATCGTGCTGGGAACGGATATCAATTTTCGGATTCTGCTCGGCCTGCTCAAGCTCTTTGGACAGGAGATCGCAAAGGCAAAGGAGTTCCAGTTCCGTCCGGCCTATTTCCCCTTCACCGAGCCCTCGGTCGAGCTCCACGTGAAACATCCAGAGCTCGGGTGGATGGAGCTCGGCGGGGCAGGCCTCTTCCGGCCCGAAGTGACCCTGCCCCTGGGCGTTGACGTCCCGGTGATCGCCTGGGGGCTGGGCCTGGACCGCATGGCCATGATCGCGCTGGGCATTAAGGATATCCGCGACTTGTTCTCGACGGACCTGGATTTTGTGCGAACGAAGAAGATCCAACTGAATAAATGATCATTTAGCCACGGATGAACACGGATCGACACGGATAAGTTCTGAAAAAAAACGTTGAACCTTGAACCTTGAATCTGTCTTATCATCATGCCTACCATAGACATCAAAAAGAAGGACCTCGACAACCTGATCGGCAAAAAGCTCCCCGTCGCCGTGCTGGAGAAGCATCTGATGCTCGCCAAGGCGGAGNNTGAAGGAGTACAACGCCGAGACCGACGACCTGAAGGTGGAGCTGTCGGACAGCAACCGACCCGACTTGTGGTGCGCCGAAGGCGTGGCGCGCCAGATCCGCATGGCGCTGAGCGGGAAGCCCGAGGACTATCACTTCTTCAAGCCGGGACGCAAGGCCACGCGGGTCATCAGGGTCGCGAAGGAGATGCGCCAGGTCCGGCCGTACATAGCCGCGTGCACCGTGCAGGGCCTGCGCATGAACAACGACGTCCTGACCCAGATGATCCAGAGTCAGGACAAGCTCGCGGAGATCTTCGGCCGAAAGCGGAGCACGGTCTCCATCGGCATCTACGAGCTCGACAAGATAGTCTTTCCCGTTGAGTACCGACTCGCCGGCCCGGACGAGATATCCTTTACGCCCCTCGGCATGGACGAGAAGCTGACGCTCGGCCAGATCCTGGAGCGGCATCCCAAGGGCATTCAGTACGGGGACATCGTGAAGCCATTCAAAAAGTATCCCGTGCTCCTGGACAGCATGCGCCATGTGCTGTCGTTCCCGCCCATTATCAATAGCGCTGAGATCGGCGAAGTGAAGACCCGGACATCGACCGTCCTTGTCGAGGTGACGGGCACCGACCTGCGCATGGTGAGCCTGACCCTGAACATCCTTGCCGTGAGCCTCTCTGACCGCGGCGCGGAGATCGACCCCGTCCTGGTCGAGTATCCCTATGACACGGAGATGGGGAAGAACGTCACCTTTCCGCGCGAGAACCGGTCGAGCATCACGTTGTCCCAGGACCGTTTCTCCCGGGCGCTCGGCGAGGAGATCACGCTTGCAGATCTGAAAAAACGGCTGGCAGCGTACGGACACCACGTGAAGGGGACGAAGGGGACCGTGACCATCACCTATCCGCCGTACCGGGACGACATCATGCACCCTATGGACATGGTGGAGGATTACGCCATCAGCAGGGGGTACGAGTCCTTCGAGCCGGTCATGCCGCAGCAGTCCACGGTAGGGGGCTTGCCGCGCATCGAACTGCTGTCCGATTCGGTCCGCGGCCATATGGTCGGCGCCGGGTTTCAGGAGTTCGTTTCGAACATCCTCTGTTCCCAGGGCGAGATGGCGGACGGGCTTGCCGCCGGCGACAGGCTGGTCGAGGTGGATAATGTCATGTCCCTGGCCTACTCGGTGCTCAGGAACCGCGTGCTGCCGTCGCTCTTGAATGTTGAGGCCGCGAGCTCCAAGGCTTTCTATCCCCACCGGACCTTCGAGGTGGGGGAGGTGGCGATCCTCGATCAGAGAACGAACATGGGGACGCGGACCGACCTGAACCTTGCCGCGCTCATCGCTCATCCGACGGCCAACTTCTCGGAGATGCATTCGACGCTCGACGTTCTCCTCTATTATCTCGGCGTGGAGTACAAGCTTGAGCCCGCGGAGCATCCGCTCTTCCTGCAGGGGAGATGCGGAAGGGTCATGGCAGGGGACAAGGAGCTCGGACATCTGGGTGAGGTGCGGCCGGAGGTCCTGGAGCGACGGCAGATCACCATGCCCTGCGCGGCCTTCGAGATCAACCTGAACAGGATATTGGACCAGGGTAAGACAGCTTAGGCATGTGCTGCAGAAAAGCATTTACCGCAGCCAAAAGTAGGCGCTTCCAAGCGAGGACGCAGAGAAAAAAGATACGAACGTGAACGAAGATACGATCCATTGAGGTCATAGAGAACTATTTCAGTGCATCCTGCCGTTTGCTCCCCATTCCGAAATCCGCACGCCGCACTGTTGTTCACATCCTGATCCTGTTCGGCCACGTGTAGATGTTCATCCGGTCGCCGCGGGCGAATCCGACAAGGGTGATGCCCATGTCCTCGGCGTAGTTGATAGCCATGCACGACGCCGCCGCGCGGCTGATGAGAATGGGGAACCGGTTCCTGCCTGCCTTGGTCACGATCTCCGACGTCACCCT
>JAFNGD010000370.1 GCA_017885365.1 Nitrospirota bacterium | reverse complement strand
TGGGCGCCATGTCGATCATCAATAGAGGAACTTATAAGCCCCGGGGCGCATTGCAGGGCTGCTTCCGATCGGACAGTCTTTGGGCGAGAGTTTATCGGCCCACGCCCGGTACGCAAACATCGGCACCGGATTCATGATACAGGCACTTTGTCCGAAGGGATGCAGAAAGTGGAATAGTTGATGGCCGATCTCGTGAGCTGCGCCGATGCCGGCGAGTCGTGCCGCTTCCTCGGTGGTGTAGCGTTCTCCCTCACGCATCCGCATCATCCACTCGTCATCGCTCGTGAAGGCAAAGGTACTCCAGACCGACATGGTCTTGAAACGTGAACTCTTGCTGTAGGTGGTGACGCCGTTGGAATAGCCGCCGCGGATGGCCGTGTGAACCGCAGGAAACACGTATTCCACGCTGACGATGAGCTGATTAGTCAGAACCAGCTCGAAGGGCAGGTCCCCATACCCAAGGGCAAGCCACATGGGGAACTCGTTATAGGGCGTCATATCGATCGCCGGACCGCCATCCAGTGCTTTCACGGTTTTCCAGCGCTCGATTCGGCGTAGCTGAAATCCGGCGAGCTCAACGCCCAGCGCCTCATAACTGCTTTCCTTCAGCTCCCCTACGTAAGGACGTACGTACGCGATGAGGTCCGCCAGCGGTTCGCCATCGTCCTTGAAGCCCCGACCAAATGCCTTTGCCAGGCGATCAGGGTCGCCCTTGCCCGTCTTGAAATCGTAGCTCTGCTCAATCGCGACACGGCGGCGCTCCTCCGGGATGCGTCCGAACAGTGCTTCGATCGGAATCTCCTGCGTCGGCGCAAAGTGTAAGTCC
The DNA here is from genome assembly GCA_017885365.1 of Nitrospirota bacterium. Next base: position 5,355 of record JAFNGD010000370.1, on the reverse strand, counting down.
ACGCCGAAATGCTCGCGCACTGCGTTCCTGGTCGCATCGAGCAGAATTTGCAGCTGCGCCTGATTCATACGGGGCAGGCGGGGATTGACGACGTAAGCCACTCGCATCTCGATTTGCCCGGGCGGTAGCTTGGGCAGCGGCACACTGTGCGTTGCAACGCAGGCGAAATTCCCGGTAATCGCAATTGCAATTGCTATTATAATGACGTATCGACCGGCGCGGCGAGTCATGTTTTTCATGGTGCCCAACAAGGAGCTAACCCGCTCGGCGGGTTGAGCGATTGATTAGTTCGGTCATTTCAAAGCTACTGGTGGTGCAGGGAACCGGCCACACATGGTTACGATTAGCAGAGCAATCCAGATCAAAAGCATAATTCCATAAAGTGTATACATTGCGCCGGTATGCCAAGCCGTAAACTTAACTGGAGCAGAATCCATCTCGTGAGCGAGACCGTTCATGTGTTGCTTTTTATCTTGATTCTGCGTACCATTCTGACATTCGATCTCTTTTGCACGTCTTATACATGAATAATAAAGTTGCCGATTTCTGCCCTCAAGCATGATAATAGCCCAAGAGGAAACTATGCCTATGATTGAGACCAAATACTGAAATATCTTTTCGCGAAATAAGGGCAGAGTAAATATTGCATAAAGTAGCGCTGAGGTAAGTGTAAGAGAAAAAGCGAGGACTGTAAATCTTAACCCAACCAAGAAACGCCAGTTTTCAAAACTTTGCTCATATTCAGTTATAGAATTGTCATCCATTTTTTCTCCCTCGTAGATCGGAGATATCGTCTTATCGAAATCTGTATGGCCTCCATATATCTGTAACAGCGATTATACGAACGGAGCAAGGCATCTACACGTTCCTTACGCTCGAAGGTCCTTCAGGGCCTTGTTCTCTTTAACTGTTTTATAACAGACAACACAATAGAGCCCGTCATCGTTGACCTGGCTGGGTTGCCATTGAATATCTCCAAATAGATTCTTGACGCTTAATCGCTTGCCGCAGACAGAACAATGTGATCGTCTTTTTATTGCATAGGCATTCATCAGTTTCACCTCGCGATAAAATGAGGTATAAATTCCGTTTGAAAAAGTTGGATTCCCGTTGATGACCCCTCCTTTTTCCTCCCCTTAATTAAGGGGAGGGATAGGGTGGGGTTACTGTCCGCGGGAATGACGGGATAGGGGACGCAACGAGATTGCCGCGCTCCCGTTGGTCGCTCGCAATGACAGCGTAACAATGCTTTGCGTTTGTATTAGTATTGACCTTATTATGATTGGTTCTTCCGTGTCGGCTTTCCCCCGCCTTTTTTCTTGAAACACTCGACGCAGTACAGCCCCTCGTCCACGACCTGGCTCGGAAGCCACGTGATATCTCTGGATGAGGTCTTGATGCTCAGACGCTTGCCGCAGACGGAGCAGGTGGATCGCCGCTTGTCGTTCTCTGCATTTGTCATGCTGTCATCCTCGCTGATCGTTGTTCAGCGGTCTGGGACCGCAGTTCCTATCCCCGCAGCACCCGCTTGTCACCGACCCGCTGGGTCAGTTTCTGCGAATCGAGGTATTCAAGGATCGGCACGGCGAACTTGCGGGAGGTCTTGGCGATGTCGCGGAACTCGGCGACGACGATCTCTTTCTTCTCCTGCAGGAACTTCACCAGATCCGACTTGATCGCCTCGAGCACCGCCTTGTCCAGGTAGAGCGAATCGTTGATGCGCACCACACGGCCCTCATCGGCCAGCAGCTTCAGGAGGTCCTTGGCGTCCTTGTCCGTGATGCCGAAGAGGGCGGGAAACTCCTCGCGTACCGGCGGCTGGCTGCCGCCTTTTTTGATGGCTTCGACGATCTTGTCCTTGTACAGGCCCTGGTCCTTGCCCACGGCGGGCTTGAATCCCGGCAGCTTCAGCTTCGACCCCTCTGTCTCGACCTGTTTCTTCCGGATGAGGCCGTCGATAGCCATGGCAAGGGCCTTGGGATGGAGCCGGACCTTCAACATGCCCTTGACCTCTTCCTTGTCGATGCCGGGCTTGAGCGAGTTCGCCTTGTGGAACTGGGCGATCAGGTCCAGGACCTTCTTTTCGAGCGTCGCCAGATGGGACGAATGGACATAGAGGTTGTCCACGCGCACGATGACCTTCTTCTGGGCCAGCGAGGTCAGGGCAGCGGAGATCTGTGTCTTGTCTGTGGCGACTGCGCCGATGACCTCGGCCTCTTCCATGCCCGCCAGAATTTTGCCGGAAATGAGTAGGGCGATCTTGTCCTCCAGAGAGCCTGTCTCGAGGATACCAAGGTTCTTGACCGACTCCTCCATGGTGCTGTTCTTGTGGCGGCGTGGATGGGGGTTCAGGACCATGCCGCCGCCCAGAGTCTCCATAGGCGAATAGAAGCGGATGATGAACCGGTCGCCGTGCTGGATCAGCACCGGCTGCTCCAGACGGAACTGGACGAAACCGGAATCGCCGGGGTTCAGCTCTTGGCTGCCGACGAGCGTTGCCCTGCCGATGGCCTCCTGCGTGTTGTTGTAGAACCGGATGCGCGTGCCGGTCTTGATACTGCGTGCAGCCTGCTTCAGCAGCGAGAGGGAACAGTCCACGTTCCGCGTGGTCTTGAAATATCCCTTCGTCACGATGGTGTCGCCGCGCGAGAGCTGGTCCTTTTCCACGCCCTGGAGGTTCACGGCCGTGCGCTGACCTGCCACCGCCCGCTGGGCTGCCTGGTTGTGCGATTGGATGCCCCGGACCTTGGTGGTGATGCCCTTCGGCAGGATGTCGACTTCCTGGTCCTGGGAGATCGTTCCGGAGAGCAAGGTGCCCGTGATGACCGTGCCGAAGCCCTTCATGGTGAAGACGCGGTCGATGGGCAGTCGTAGAATGCCGTTGGGCGATTTCGGCGCGACCTCTTTCGCGAGCTTGTCCAGCTCCTGCTTCAGCTTGTCGAGGTTCTCGCCGGTCTTGGCCGATACCGGGACGATGGGCGCCTTCTCGAGGAAGGTGCCCTTCACGAAATCCCGGACCTCGTCCTGGACCAGGGCGAGCCAGTCCTTCTCGGCCGCGTCCATCTTGGTCAGGGCGATGAGGCCCTGCTTGACGTGCAGGAGGTCGCAGATGGCGAGGTGCTCGCGCGTCTGGGGCATGATGCCCTCGTCGGCGGCGATGACGAGCATCACCATGTCGATGCCTCCCACGCCGGCCAGCATGTTCTTGATCAGGCCTTCGTGGCCCGGCACGTCCACGATGCCGAGCCGGTTGCCGCCGGGAAGGTCAAGGGACGCGAAGCCCAGGTCCAGCGTGATGCCGCGCTCCTTCTCTTCCTTCAGACGGTCCGGGTCCGTGCCGGTGAGCGCCTTGACGAGCGTTGACTTGCCGTGATCGATATGGCCTGCTGTGCCGAGGATGGTGTATTTCATAAGGGCAGGAGACAGGAGTCAGGAGTCAGAATACAGAATATGCAAACGGCATGTATAAAATAACTTCAGAAGCACGAGAAAAGAAAAAAGGAGTGCGGAGATGGAAAGATGGCCTAATCTTTTCCTTACTCCTGTCTCCTGTCTCCTGACTCCCGAAGTATCTTTCCTACAGCTTCGCTGATCTTCCCGATCTCCCCGTTGTTCAGTGTCCGGGGATCGAACAGGACCATGCCTTCCTTGATGCGCGTGATGATGGCTGGCTTGCCGAGGCGGAGCCTGGACTCGATCTGATTCGCGCTTAAAGACTTGTGGCCGATCGCGACGACCTTGGTGGGGAGCTTGCCCGTGGGCAAGGCCCCGCCGCCGGTCTGGGAAAGGTCGTCCTGGATGGCGACGGTGAGCTTATTATCTGCAATTGTTTTGATGCCCGATGCAAGGAGATCAGCTTTGCGCTGGATCTCTGACAGCGGCTGGGTCAGCATCCAGAGCGTGGGGATGTCTCGGATGGCCTTCTCTTCATCGAGGTACTGCGTGAGCGTTGCTTCGAGCGCAGCCAGGGTCATCTTGTCGATGCGCAGCGCCCGGGCGAGGGGGTTCGACCGGATGGGGTCGAGGTACTGTTTCTTCCCCAGGATCATGCCTGCCTGGGGGCCGCCGAGAAGCTTGTCGCCGCTGAAGGTGAGGATGTCCACGCCTGCGTCCATGGCCTGCTTCACCGTGGGCTCGTCGCCGATGCCGTAGGACGCCAGATCGAGGAAGCTGCCGCTCCCGAGGTCCCACATCACCGGGATCTTGTGCTTCTTCCCGAGTTCGGCAAGCTCGGCAGGGGAGACCTCTTTCGTAAAGCCGACGATCTTGTAGTTGCTCGTATGGACCTTGAGCAGCAGGCCTGTGTTCTCATTGATGGCCTTCTGGTAATCCTTGAGGTGGGTCTTGTTCGTGGAGCCCACCTCGCGGAGGATGGCGCTGCTTCGCTCCATTACCTCGGGCACGCGGAATGAGCCGCCGATCTCCACAAGTTCGCCGCGCGAGACGATGACCTCTTTGCCCTTGGCAAGGGTGTTCAGGCAGAGCAGCACGGCAGCCGCGTTGTTGTTCACCGCCGTGGCTGCCTCAGCGCCGGTGAGGCGTGTCAGGATGCCCTCGATGTGGGTATACCGCTTGCCGCGCTCGCCGGCCGCGATGTCGTACTCGAGGTTCGAATAGCTGCGGTTCACCTCGATGATGCGCTCGATGGCGGCCTCGGAGAGGAGCGAGCGGCCCAAGTTCGTGTGCACGACGACGCCTGTGGCGTTGATGAGGGGACGGAGGCTTGGTTCGGAAAGATCAGCGAGAATAATTTCGGCGCTGTTCAGAACAGCTGGCAGGGATAGGTCAACGTCGGTCGCGCCTTTCCCGGACCGGTCAATTACGGCCTTGCGTTTCCGGTCCAGTGCGGTCCTGAGCGCGTCGAGTACCAGGACGCGGGGATGGGTCCCGAGCCACGTCCTGACCCTGTCCTCTTTCAACAGTTCATCGACGGACGGCAGCTGCCGCAGGAGCTCTTTCATGGCAGGTAACATAACATAGAAAACGTTGAATATCAATACGTTCGTAAGATGTGTCGTTGAAGCGAGGATGGCATGTGGTGTTATCCGGCCTTGACAGAGGCGCCAGGATGTGTCAACTTTATACCGGTTGTCGCCCAAACCGATTGAGTGCTTCGACAGGCTCAGCATGAACGGAAATAGTTCATGCTGTCAAAGGTCATACCGTTCGCCCGCTGCGCTCTGAAAAGCCTTGTCGAAGCGTTGTCGAAGGGTGGAATGGGAGGCNNGGCAAAAAGCCGAATACGATCAACCGTACAATTAAGGGAGAACAAGGAGACCGCCATGAAATGCTACGAATGTGCGAAAAAAGGGAAGAGCACCGATGCGGTAGCCCTGTGCATGGTCTGCGGCATGG
>JAFNGD010000369.1 GCA_017885365.1 Nitrospirota bacterium | reverse complement strand
GTGGGATTGACGCCCACGTTCCGGATCAGGACGTCCGACCCGGGAACAATGCTTGCTGCGACCAGGAAAAAAGCCGCAGAGGAAATATCGGAGGGAAGCTCCAGTGTGCCCGGCGCTCGCAGCGCTTGCCGTCCCGCCATGCTGACCCGCAGGCCCTCTTCCCTGACCTTGACGCCGAAGAACCGGAGCATCCGCTCCGTGTGGTCCCGGGACTTGTGCGGCTCGCTGACCGAGGTCACACCGCCCGCGTAGAGCCCGCAGAGCAGGACCGCTGACTTCACCTGGGCGCTGGCGACCGGGCTACAATAGTCGATGGGCCTCACGTTCCGGCCTGCGCCCCGGACCGCGAGGGGCGCCAGGTTGCCGCCGGAACGGCCGTCGATCACGGCGCCCATCCTCCGCAACGGCTCCACAATCCGTCCCATGGGCCGCCTGACCAGGTACTGGTCACCGGTGAGGACCGAAAAGAAATCCTGGCCTGCCAGGAGCCCCGCCAGGAGCCGCATGCCGGTCCCGGAGTTCCCGAGGTCGAGAACACCCGCGGGTTCCGCAAGGCCGTCCAATCCCTTGCCATGCACCGTGAGACTGCCGGGACCGTGTTCCTCGACCGTGATGCCGAGCATCCGGACCGCCTTCGCCGTGTTCAGCGTGTCCTCACCGGGCAAAAAGCCGGTGATCTCGGTCTTTCCTTCGGCAACGGCGGCGAACATCACCGCGCGGTGGGACAGCGACTTGTCCCCGGGCGGCGTCAGTTCTCCTGCAAGCCCGCGGGAGGGACGTATGCGAAGGTCGGACATGGGCTACCCGAGCCCCTTTCTCAGTTCGCTCGCCGCACGGAACAGCGCTTCCAGCCGCCTGCCGTCTTTGTGCTTGATCGCCTTCTTTATCCTGTTGAGCGAGAACTGGTACTGCTCGATCATCTCGACGATGTTCTTGCCGTTCAGCAGGCAGATGTCCCGCCACATCTCGGGAGAGCTGGCGGCGATGCGGGTGAAGTCACGGAAGCCGGCGCCGGAAAAGGTGATATAGTTATCGGTTCCTGAACTGAACTCCGCCACCGTGCTGACCATGGCATACGCTGCCGCATGGGGAAGATGGCTTACGGCCGCGAAGATATGGTCGTGCTGATCCGGGTCCATGATGACGACGTTCATGCCCGCGACGGCCCACAGAGCCCTCACGGCATCCAGCGCTCCGGCGTCGGTCCGTTCCGTGGGCGTCAGGATGCATTTCGCACCCTGGAAGAGCGTCTCGGTCGCTGCTTCGATGCCGTGTTTCTCCCGACCCGCGATCGGATGTCCGGGGACATAATGAACCCCCTTGGGAAGGATGCATTCGATCGTCCTGACCAGATCGCCCTTCACGCTGCCCACATCCGTCAGGATGGCGCCACCCTTCATATACTGTGCGATCTCGCGGACAATGGACTCAAAGGTCCCGACGGGCGTCGCAAGGACAACAAGGTCGGCTTGCTCCACAGCATGGGCAGAGCTTTGGCCCATGTGGTCGATGACCCCGAGCTTGATCGCCCGCTCGAGCGTCTCCCGACTCCTGCCCGCGCCGTGGATCTCTCCGGCGAGTCTCTGCGCCTTCATGACCCTAGCAAGCGATCCGCCGATGAGACCCACACCGATGATGGTGACTTTATTGAAAAAGAGGGACATGATTATTTAATTTTCATCAGAATGGGAATCGAGATTGCGGCAAGCACAGCGATTATTACAATTCCGATCGGCCACAGGAGATTGATCCATGCTTCTTTTTCGAAGAAACCTCGTTTCCTAGCCATCCGTGATTCTCCAAGATACTGTCACCGTGTCCCCCGGTCGCCGCGTCCCCGCGTCAGGTTCCTATATCTCCCTCCCCACCGCGTGCGCGATGGGCCGCATCTCGTCCATAAGCTGCTTGAATGCCTTGGGCTTGAGCGACTGCTCGCCGTCACAGAGGGCTTCTTCAGGGTTCGCGTGCACCTCGATCAGCAGGCCGTCCGCACCAGCGGCAACGGCCGCCTTCGCCATGGGTGCCACGAGATCCCACTTTCCGACCGCATGGCTGGGATCGACGATAACGGGGAGGTGGGTCATCTGCTTCAGCACGGGGATAGCAGAGAGATCAAGGGTATTCCTCGTCGCCGTCTCGTACGTCCGGATGCCGCGCTCGCACAGGATCACGTCACGGTTCCCGCCCGCCATGATGTACTCGGCCGACATGAGCCATTCCTTGATGGTGGCAGAGATCCCGCGCTTCAGGAGCACCGGTTTCTTGCAGAGCCCGACATCCTTCAGAAGCCGGAAGTTCTGCATGTTGCGGGCGCCGATCTGAAGGATGTCGGCATACTTCGCGATAAGCTCGATGTCCCGCACGTCCATGACCTCGGTCACGATGGGCAAGCCTGTTCGGTCGCGGGCCTCCGCAAGATATTTGAGCCCTTCTTCCTCGAGCCCCTGGAAGGCATAGGGCGAGGTCCGCGGCTTGAAGGCGCCTCCGCGAAGGAAGTTCGCGCCGCCGTCCTTCACCGCCTTGGCGATCTCGATGAGCAGGGTCTTGTTCTCCACGGCGCAGGGGCCCGCGATGACCGCGATCCGCTTACCACCGATCATCTCCTTCCCGATGGTGACAACGGTGTTCTCGGGACTGAAATCCCTGCTCGCGAGCTTGAAGGGCTTCAGGATCGGCAGGACCTTTTCGACACCGGGGATCGCCTCGAGCGGCACCGTCTGGAGTACGGCCTCATCGCCGATTGCACCGATGATCGTCCGTTCGGTACCCTCGGACACATGGGCCTGGAGCCCCAGGCTCTTGAGCTTCTTGATGACGTGGTCCTTCTGCTCGCGCGTGGCGTCGGGACGAAGTACGATGATCATGATGGTCCTTTCAAAAAGGCCGGATAGACTTTACCACAGAGGATACCGAGGAGGAAACCCTGCCGATGTCCGTTGCTCCTGACTTCTTCAGCGTCTTACATCGTCTCCTTCACTGATGGTCTCTGTGGCCTCTGAGACCTTTGTGGCAAATCCCTTACTGTTTGACGATCTTTTCCAGCTCGGCGGCGAACCGCTTGTTCTCCTCGGGCAGGCCGATGGTCACGCGCAGTCTTTTCGGGCCCATGGGCCGGATGATCACGCCCGTCTTGAGCAGACGATCGTTGACCTCCCTGCCCTCGAGTGCGGTCTCGAACATGATGAAGTTCGTCTCCGTCGGGATATAGGAGATGCCGAGCCGGTCGAACTCCCGGTACAGGAACTGCTTTCCTTCGTTGTTCACGGTCACCGACTTATCCACGTGCTTCCGGTCGGCAAGCGCAGCAAGCGCGCCGATCTGCGCCAGCGAGTTGGTGTTGAAGGGCTGGCGCACCTTGTTCATCAGCTCGGCGACCGCTGCCGTCGTGATGCCGTACCCGATGCGGAGCCCCGCGAGGCCGTAGATCTTGGAAAATGTCCTGAGCGCCAGCACGTTCCTGCCCTCCCGCAGATAATCCAGGGAGTCGGGATAGTCCGCACGGGTGACATACTCGAAGTACGCCTCGTCCACGGCCACGAGCACATGATCCGGGACGCGGGCCATGAACCGGTCCATCTCGGCCTTCGTGTTCATGGTGCCCGTAGGATTGTTCGGATTGGCGATGAAAACGATCCTCGTCCTGGGCGTGATGCGCTCCGCCATGGCGTCGAGGTCGTGACGCATGTCCTTGCAGGGCACGATGACGTTCGTCCCTCCCGCAGCCTGGGTGATCATCTTGTAGACGACAAAGGACGGATCTGCCGAGACAACTTCGTCGCCGGGCTGGACGAACGTCCGCACCGCCAGCTCGATAAGTTCGTTGGAGCCGTTCCCCAGGACAACCT
>JAFNGD010000368.1 GCA_017885365.1 Nitrospirota bacterium | reverse complement strand
GCCTCACCTTCGCCCGCGGCCTCCGCTCCATCCTGCGCCACGACCCGGACAAGATACTTGTCGGCGAGATCCGCGACGCCGAAACCGCACAGATCGCTGTCCAGTCCGCCCTGACCGGCCACCTCGTCTTCACCACGGTCCACGCAAACACCGCCTTCGACGTGCTCGGCCGGTTCCTGAACATGGGCATCGAGCCCTACAATTTCGTGTCCTCCCTGAACTGTATCCTGGCCCAGCGGCTCGTGCGCATGCTCTGCCCAAAGTGCCGCAAGCAGGTGCGCCTGACCCGCAAGGAGCTCGAAGAGTCCGCCATGGACGCCGACCGCTACGAGAACCACACCTTCGCCGACGCGGCGGGCTGCAAGGACTGCAACTTCACGGGATATCGCGGCAGGAAGGCCATCACCGAGTTCCTGGACCTGTCGGACCGTATCCGCGAGATGATCCTCGAAAAGCGCCCGTCATCGGAGATCCGGAAGGCCGCGATCGCCGAGGGCATGAAAACGCTCCGCCAGTCCGCCGTCATGAGGGTCCTTGCCGGGGATACCACGCTCAGGGAAATCAACCGGGTGACGTTCATTGAATGATCAGGGGGACAGGGATGGGGTACGGCGATCTGCATATCGTCCCGCTCTGTTCCCGCCCCGTCGCCCCGGTCCTCCTACCGCAACCATGATGCGCTTATTGTTCATCATCCTTTTCGCAGTCCTCCCGTGCGGCCTGCTGGTCCCCGCAGCCGTCGCCGGTCCTGCCCCGGAGCCGCCGGGGGAGGTTTCTTCCGTGTCTACGACGGACGTCACGGACCAGCCGGCCGAGAGCGGCCCCCACAGAGGAACGCTGCTGCTCAAAGGCTCGCTCGAAGGCACGCCGCCGGTTGCCGCGGCCTGCCGGCCCTTCACCTTCCGTTTCCGGGTCCAGACCGCTGGGAGTGCCCCGCCCACGAACGGCTCCCTGAAGCTTGAGGTTCGATCTGCGGACCAGAAACAACCGGTCTATGCCCGGCAGCTTCCCTTCGCCCTCGGCGCCGGTACGCACATGATCGAGCGGCTCGATATGACCCGAGGCGTCTACCGGGTGACCCTCCGGGCATCAGCGGTGTTCCGGCAGCGGACCCGGATAGCCGATGTTCTGCTTGCCGAGCAGCTCCTCACCGTCACGGGCCCGGTCGACGTGAAACGTTCGTCCGTGTCCATTCCCCGCGTCCTCATCTGGTCCAGCGTGGAGGACTCCACGGTCATCGAGCGGGCGATCATCGATAAGCTGCTGAAAGAGGCGTTCGAGTCGGAAAGCATCCATGTCAAGATCGTCGCAAACGCCGGGGATTTCACGAGCTTTGCCCTCACCGGACAGTACAACGTCTACTTGCTCCTCGAGGTCGATGGTGCTCCCGATGCCGCGGAGGCCCTCCGGTACGGTCTTGCAAAAGGTTACGGGATCATGCTCGCAGGATCAGGAGAACGGATGCAGGCGCTGGCCGAAGCGCTGGATTTCCGGTTCGGCAGCCCCCTCCGGGGAAGCAGAGGGATCATTACCTTCCCCGATGACTCCGGTCTCGGCCTCTCCGGCACTCTCCCCGTGAGCGGCAGGATCCTGTTGCCCCGCAAGCAGGGCGCTCGTGCCGTGGCAACGTTTCCCGACGGCCAGCCTGCCATCTTCGTTGATGTCCGGGACAAGGGGAAGGTAATCGTCATGCCCTTCTCGCTGGTCAAGTCCGCCCTGAACGCAGGCACGACGGACCTGTACAGTCTGGTGCTGCGCTCTTCGGTCCTCACCGTGGCCCCGGAGCCCGAGGCCCCGGGGAGCATTGCCTCGATGCAGCTTCTGGTCTCGGCAACCTCCGGCGGGCAGGAAAGGACGCGCATCACTGAGACCCTGCCGCCGGGCGCGAAGGTGCTCTGGACGAGCATTCCCCCCTCAGCGAAGGACGGCACGCTCACCTTTGAATTGACGGCCGAGGATGAGCCGAAGAAGGTCCTCTACCTGTTCCAGCCGGCAGAGCCCGGCGGAACGAAGACCTCGTCCGAAGTGTTCATGGAGTGCGGCGGGAAATTCGTGAGCCAGGGGAAGGTGGAATGAAACGTTCACTGGGCAGCGTTCAATGTTCAACGTTCCCGGATTCCCGGCCCGCACTCCGCACTCCGCACTCCGCACTCCGAACTCCGAACTCAGGTTTCACCTACGTCGCCCTCCTGGCCGCCATCGTCATCGTCGGCATCAGCATGGGGGCAGCGGGAAAGTACTGGTCATTCATCATGCAGCGGGAAAGGGAGGTGGAGCTGCTTTTCCGTGGAGAGCAGTACCGGCTGGCGATCGAGCGGTATAATCTTGCACTGCCCGGCAGGAACGCCTATCCACCGAGCATCGAGGAGCTTTTGAAGGACAGCAGGACCCCCGTGGGCAAACGGCACCTCCGGCAGGCCTACAAGGACCCCATCACCGGCGAGGATTTCGAGGTCATCCGCGACCAAACCAAAGGGAACCGTATAACCGGTGTATTCAGCAAGAGCGATAAAGAACCGCTCAAGAAGACGGGATTCCCGGAACAGTATCCGGAGTTCGAGAACAAGACGGCCTATAAAGAATGGAAGTTCGTTTATACCGCAGTGACGCCAACCATGACGGAACCGGGACAGGCCGTCACCCGCCGCCGCGTGCAACCCACGACGACGGCGAAATAGCATGACCGGAAAAGATGACCTCGAAATACTCTTCGACGAGCAGGCGCTCGAGCAAAAGGTCCTCGATCTTGCCGCGCAGATATCGCGCGACTACGCCGGGAAGGACCTGCTGCTGGTCTGCATCCTGAAAGGCGCGGCGATCTTCTTCGCTGACCTGGCGCGCCGGCTCACCATACCGGCAATGCTCGAATTCGTCCAGGCCTCGAGCTACGGAAGCGACTCCGTCTCCTCCCGGATCGTGACCGTATCGAAGGACATCGCTTCCGACATCAGCGGCAAGCACGTCCTGCTCGTGGACGGCATCATCGACACCGGCACCACCATGGACTTCCTGCTGAAGCGGTATCGGGCGCGGGGTCCGGCCAGCCTCAAGGTCGCGGTCCTGCTGGACAAACATGGGCACAGAACCGTCGATGTTCCGATCGGCTACCGGGGATTCGAGATACCGGACCGGTTCGTGGTGGGATACGGCATGGACAGCGGGGAGAAGTACCGGAACCTGCCGTACATCGCGGCGGTCAGGCAGGAATAGATCATTATACGCTGTCATTGCGAGCGACCGACGGGAGCGTGGCAATCTCGCAGATAAGTACGAGATTGCTTCGTCGCTGCGCTCCTCGCAACGACGTATTATCAGGTGCTTGTACACTCCGCAATCCGCACTCCGCAATTGTTCTTCTGAAGTCGTATAATATCCCATGACGAACGACCGAGGCGCGCCTCCGCCCCCCGTAAAAGGAAAGACCTTCTCCCTCTTCGGCGCAGAGGATGCCACCGCAGGCTATTACCGGACGATCAGCGCTCTCGCCGATGCCTGCCTCTCCCAACAGCCCGGGCTCGAGACCCTCATCGCCAAGGTCCGGAGACTGGGGAAGCGGCCGCGGCTGGCACGGAGTCTGTCCTCAGGCGACGGTTCATCGTTCGCCCATTTCCTCGTGCAGACCGCCCGCGCCCGCCTGTCTTCTTATACAACGGCTGTCCAGGAACACCTCCGCGAGCTCTCCCTGCTGAAGCGCCTCGACGGCGTCCTCTCCTTCACCGAAGAGCAGTATCACCTCGCCATGCTTGAGATCGAGCTGATGAACCGGTCGTGCGATGAGCAGTTCCAGAAAGCGCGGCTGAAGCTTGCCTTCCTGCCTCACTGCCTGCGGGACCTTGAGGCGAACTGCCGCGCTGCGCCGCTCACCGTCGATTATGCCTGCAAAGGATGCTCGACCGCCTGTCACGTGAACGCGGTCAGCACAGTGCTGCGGCAGCACGACATCGAACCCTATCTCTGGATGCAGGCAAATCTAAAATCGCTGTTCAGAAAACTACGGGAAGAGGAAGGCGGGCTGGGCGTGATGGGCATCGCCTGTGTGC
>JAFNGD010000367.1 GCA_017885365.1 Nitrospirota bacterium | reverse complement strand
AAGGCCGCGGTCTTGCCCGTGCCCGTCTGGGCCGAGGCAATGAGGTCCTTCCCGGCCATGGCCAGGGGAATGGACTGCTCCTGGATCGGCGTGGGCGCGGCATAGCCGCACAGGCTGATCGCTTTCTGGATGGGTGCTGCGAGGTTCAATGAATCAAAAGACATACTGCTCCTTATATTGGTCTGGACCGGAAACCGTAGAGGTCCGCACCAGAACCGGCTGGGGGTTAGCGTGCGCGCCGCAGGGACACACCGTGGCCCTGGATGCGATGGCGGCGACAGCACTGTTATGACCGGCATAACAACATCGTTCGCCAACCATACGTGCCAACCAGTTTCAGTTTGGAAGAAAACGGAAAGGAAGAAGGGGGTCAGTGATCGATGAATGGGGACTATCAGGAAGCGTGCGAACCGGGAAACGTCTTGGGTATTCCTGCCCCGTTATTTTTCAGTCCCGGGCATTATACAGGTTCACCGAAAAATAGCAAGTTCTTTTCTCAGACAAACAGGACCTATCATCATGAAAGATAGCGGTTGGACGCTGACCTGAGTGGATGTAGGAAGATAAAACATTATAACTATATGATTTATAATATCTAATAAATGTTGACAATAGTATTTATTTTGGTTATATTATGGCAAAGATCACGAAAGGACATCTCTCATGGCCCAGCTCAAAATGTACCAGGGAAAAATGATCCTCCTGTTCAACCGTCAGGAACTGCTGATCGCTGAAATGTACCGTTTCTTCGCCAGCCTGTTCCCGGAGACCCGCGAGTTCTGGACCGACCTGTGCCGGGAAGAACTGGAACATGCCGAGTGGATCGAATATCTGTACAAAAAGACGCAGACCGACTCAGTGGACTTCCATGAAAAGACGCTCAGGAGCTATACCGTCGAATCCTTCGTAAAATACCTTGAGGGCAATCTCGTCAAAGTGAAGGACAAAGCCCCCACCCTCGAGGCCGCTTTTTCCCTGGCACTCAATATAGAGAACTCTCTGCTCGTCCAGAGGGTCTTTGATCACTTCCAGAGCAGCGACGAGGGGACTTCCATCCTCCTGAGGCGCCTCCAGAGCAGGATGAAGGACCACCGGAAGCATGTCGAAGAGCAGGCCGCTCGCTACTTAAGCCCGGTGGCGGCAGGCTCCTGATCTTCCTCCATCCTGGCCCTCGTTATATCTCACGCCCCACGCCTATTTCCCAAGCCCGACAGGCCCCGACAGGCTCGAGATAGACCGCCACCACATGGCGTCCCTCGTAAAGCATGAAGAGGACATAACGTTTTAAACCTTACCAGCCGGTTTTTCTTTGCACGCATTCGACTGAGCGACTCGACTGAGCTCATCGATATCTTAGCGACTTGGCGGGGTATATTCCTGCTTTTGCATGAATCCGGGAGCGAACGCTAATCCCGCAGCGTGCTGCAGGGAGCTTCCTTTCCTTTTAATAATCGCTTATCTTCTGTCGATGTTACCGGTGTAATCGCCTACGCTTTCTTTCCCCCTGTCCTCACGTCTTCGCGTCGGTTTTGCTTTATCTACCCCCGCGCCTCCCTCTCTACGCGTCGACCTGGCACGCTCTTCCCCTTGTCTCCTGTGCTCCCCTTCTGCGTTTCCCTTCTGCGTTTCCCTGCTTCACTTTCCTTCCGGTTTGTATTATACTGAAGTTTATCGGGTCGAGCCCCCTCCCAGCGCGGAGGACCGGACGTTCCCGCACTTCCCTTTAAAAAAACAGATGGAGAAGCATACATGCGCCGTGCTGCATCCTCTACCGGATCCGTTCTGTTCACCGCCATGGCTCTTTTCCTGTTCCCTGTCTTCGGCCATGCCCTGACGCTCCAGGAAGGGCTCAAGATCGTCACGGAGAACGGCCGTGACGTGGCAATCGCGCGCTCCGACGAAGATGTGGCCAGGAACACCGTTTCCCTGGCGCGTTCGCCGTGGCTGCCCACGCTCGACCTCTACGGCAGGGAGACCTTTCTCCGCTACCAGCCCTATGCCATATTCGGCCCCAACCGGGTCCCCACCTCCCAGGACCAGTACGCGACCTACGGCTTCAGGGCGACACAGCTCCTCTATGACTTCGGCAAGACCTCGTCGTCCGTCAGTTCCGCTCAGTACGGCCTGAAGGCCCGCGAGGCCGGGACCTTTCGCACACGGAACCGCGCCGCCCTGGAGTTCATCTCGGCCTACTTCGATCTCCTCGAGGCCGAGGAACTGCTGAAGGTCGCCCAGGAGGAGGTCACNNCGAAGCTCAACAGCACGCTGATGCGGCCGCTGAACGATCCGGTGCGGCCTGCGGAGATCGTCGGGACGCCCGTCGGGGCGTTCTCCCTGGAGCAGGCCTGGACCGAGGCAGAGCAGGCGAACCCCGACCTGAAGGACATGGACGCGCGGGTGCGCGCGAAGGACGAGAACGTCAGCGCCATCCGCGCCGATTACCTCCCGACGGTCTATGTCTCGGGCGGCTACGAATACTACGAGAACCAGTACATGGTCCACCAGGACAACTGGATGCTCGTGGCCGGCGTGAACGTCAACCTCTTCGCGGGCGGCGCAACGTCGGCGAAGGTCGGCGCGGCGAAGGCGGAAGCCTTGACGCTCAAGCTCTCCCGTGAGAAGCTCCTTGATGCGGTCCGCCTCGACGTGCAGGCCGCCTGGCTCGACCTCCAGAGTTCGACCCAGAAGGTCGAGGTCGCCAAGGCCGGCGTGGCCCAATCGGAGGAGAACCTCCGGCTCCAGCGGCTCCGGTACAAGGAGGGCGTCGGCACCAACACCGAGGTCCTGGACGCGGTGACACTCATGACCACGGCCGAGACCAATGCCTGGAAGGCCAATTTCGGCGTCCGGCGGGCCGAAGCCGCGCTCCTGTACACCATGGGCAGGGACCTGGCGGTTGCGTACAACGCACAATAATGATTTGGCAAGGAGCAGCAGATGGCTGAGCAGCAGGCGGAACCGAGCAGCGGAAATAAAAGGAAGGCCTTCCTGATCGTCGGCGCGGTCGTGGCCGTCGGTCTGACGATCGGATATTTTTACAATGCCTACCGGACGACCCACATCACGACCGATGACGCCTTCATCGAAGGAGACATCCATACCATCGCGGCGCGCGTCGGCGGCAGCGTCAAGAGCGTGTTGGTCGACGACAACCAGCGCGTGAAACGCGGCGACGTGCTCGTGGAGCTCGACCCCGCCGACCTTCGGTCAAAGGCCGAGGCGGCGCGGGCGAACCTGGAGCTCCAGCGCGCCACGCTGCGCCTCGCCGAGACGGACCGGAAGCGCGCCACGGCGCTGTTCGACCAGGATGTCAGCTCTGCCGACCGCTATGACAAGGCGGTTTCGGCCCATGAGATCGCCCTGGCGCAGGTGAAGCTCGCCGAAGAGCAGCTCCGGCAGGCAGAGCTCAACCTGGGCTATACCCGGGTCACGGCGCCTGCGGACGGGTACGTCACGCGGAAATCCGTCCAGACCGGCAACCAGGTAAAGGACGGTCAGCCCCTGATGGCGGTCGTGGAGCTCGACAATCTTTATGTCGTCGCCAACTACAAGGAGACCGAGATGGGGCACATCCGGCCTGGCCAGGCGGCCCGGATCGAGGTGGATGCCTTCCCCGGCAGGGAATTCACGGGCAAGGTGGACAGCATCATGGCCGGCACCGGCGTCAGCTTCTCCCTCTTCCCTGCCGAGAACGCCACCGGCAACTACGTGAAGATCGTCCAGCGCATCCCGATCAAGATCGTTCTGGACCCGGGCGCGGACAAGGACCATGTCCTCCGCGTCGGCATGTCGGTGGTCCCGACGGTGCTCGCAAAATGATGCACAAGACCTCGAGCCGCGGCCTCATCGCCTTCACCGTGATGCTGCCGACGCTGATCGAGATCATCGA